>WTIB01000124.1 GCA_011522905.1 Crocinitomicaceae bacterium
GGGGTGCAAAGATAAATACTCTTTTCGTTCTAACAAGAAAAATTTGAAAAAAAAGACAATTATTTTTTGCGGACATCTAATTTAGTAAAAAATACATTAAGTAACACATTAATTATCAGTCATATGATTGGCTGATCTGTATGAATTAATTTTTTACTTAAATTTTCTTTCGAAATAACAAATTCGAAAGATTCTTTTGTGGCAGCCGAATCAGATAGAAGAAAAATCCAATCTCTACTAACTTCAAAATCTACAGAAGCATTCTCACAAACATATACAAATGCCAACTGAATTGACACTCGCCTATCCAATAGCGAAAGATTATCATCCACAAATTTGACCTTTGCCAATAACAGTCCTATCCTATGAATAATAATCCGCTTTGATTCTTCATTGAAGCTGGAAAAAGATTTAAAATCCCTGTCAAGATCAAATAAATCGTTCCTATTCAAAACTACACGAGGAACCACATCATTTCTATTTCTCGCAACGGCAAACCAATATTTCATGGCCAAGAGAATCGAACAAACGAGGAGAATACCAAATATTTTGGCCAAGCTGTAAAGCTCAGCATATATAAAAAAAGGAATGGAACCTAATAGAAACAAAAAAACCGTTATCCAAATCGGAAAACGGTAATTTTTTATTTTGTTAAAAATCATGGTTTAGATAGCAATCCATTTATCATCGCACATCTCTCCCTTGATTTTTACAAGCTTCGTTCTAGCATAATCTTCAGCCGCAATCAACATCTGTTCCTTGGTATCTCTTCTGATCAGAATTGATGAAGAACCTTGAGATTTTACCTCAATGTAAAATCCATTTTTCAATCGCGCTGGTCTTGTCGGTGGTCTTCCCATATCTTATTTTATAAAAAATTAAACACCTAATATAACACCTTTTCTGTACTTTTGTTCTTTTTTCACCTAAATTTTAAGAGCCTTTAACAATTTCCTGAAAATTAAATGATACAATTTAACCAAGTTAGCTATTTCCTACCTCAGGGATTTTTATTTGAAAATGTTAAAGTCCAACTAAACAAAGGAGATAAAATTGGCCTAGTAGGCAAAAATGGAGCCGGTAAGTCCACCCTTTTAAAATTAAATTCAAAGGAGCTAACACCAAGTGAGGGAGAAATTGTCATACCTAAGCAAACCTCTATTGGATACTTAAAGCAAGAAATTACATTTAATACGGATCAAAGTATTTTTAATTATTTACATGAATCAAATTCAGTATTCAATAAAATAAATTCAAGACTTAACGAAATTAACGAAGAGCTTACTTCACGCGTTGACTATGAGTCGAAAGAATACTTAGATCTCCTTGACGAGCTCAATGAATTGAACCAAAAATTTGATCTTTTAGATGGTTTTAAATGGAAAGAAAAAATTGAAACCACCTTAAAAGGCCTAGGATTTGATGATCAAGACTTTCACAAGGCAGTTAAATCTTTATCAGGTGGGTGGAAAATGCGACTTGAACTTGCACGCATTCTCATCAATAATCCAGATATATTATTATTGGATGAGCCCACAAATCATTTAGATATCATTTCCATTGGTTGGCTTGAAAAATTTCTTGTCAAATTTGATGGAATTGTCATCATCATTTCTCACGACAGACTATTCTTAGATGCGATTACCAAAAGGACATTAGAAATTAGCTTGAGAAAAATATTTGATTTCCCCTACCCTTATACCTTATATACAAAAAAGAGAGCTGAGGAAAACGCCATTCGAGAGAATGAAAAAAAGCAACAAGAAAAAGAAATCAAACAAACAGAAAGGCTTATTTCAAAGTTTCGTGCGAAAAGTAGCAAGGCCGCTTTTGCACAGTCATTAATCAAAAAACTCGAAAAAACAGAAATTATCGAAGTCGAATCAAATCTAGAAGGTTCAATCAAAATAAATTTCCCATTAAGCGTTAATCCTGGAAAACAAGTCTTAGAAATTGATAGTGTATCCAAAGAGTACACCAATAAAAAAATTTTAAGTGATGTATCACTAGCGGTTGGTCGAGGTGAAAAAATAGCTTTATTGGGCGCCAATGGTATTGGAAAGTCTACTTTGTTAAAATGCATCACCAATAAAATTGAATATTCGGGCAACATTAAACATGGTCATAATGTGAATGTAACTTACTTCGCTCAAGATCAAGCGGATCAATTAGATAAGAATAAGACTGTTTTCGAAACAGTGGATGACGTTGCGGAAGGTGAAATCAGAAAAAAGCTGAGAAGCATATTAGGTTCGTTTTTATTTTCATCAGATGATATTGATAAAAAAGTAAGTTCACTTTCCGGTGGAGAAAAAACAAGGCTTGCATTATGTCAACTTTTATTAAGTCCTTCGAATTTCTTGATACTAGATGAACCCACTAATCATTTGGATATCTTGAGTAAAAATGTCTTAAAAGAGGCCTTAATTAATTATGAGGGAACCTTTATTGTAGTTTCGCACGATAGGGATTTCTTAGATGGTCTTACCAATAGAATTTGGGATATAGCTGATCAAAAGATAAGAATCCATCATTTTAGCTTGGGTGAATATCTGAAATTCATTGAACCCAAGACAACAAGTAAGGATGATTTGACCAATAAGAAATCAAAAATCAAAACAAAACAAACTTCTTCGAATAAAGAAATTCGTACACTCGAAAAGGATATTAAAAAAATCGAAATCAAAATAGCCAAAAGAGAAAAAGAAATCAAATCTATTGAACAAGAAATGGCTAACCCAAATTCGATAACACATGAGGAACTCCAAGCGCTTTATTCCAAGATAGAGATAATGAATTCTGAATTAAAGGAACTCATGAAAACTTGGGAAGAAAAAAGTATGGAATTGGAGAGCTTATTAAATT
>WTIB01000254.1 GCA_011522905.1 Crocinitomicaceae bacterium
GTTGTAAACCAAACCTTATTCTCCACATCAGAACTTACTACTTCATTTACATTTGAAGTACCCGGAACTTTTTCCCAAGTAGCGCCTAAGTCAGGAGAGTACCACAATCCGTTACCACCAAAACCTTCATGTTGAGAACCTGTGGCAACATACAAACCACCATCGATGGTTTGGGTAATGCTTGAAATGTTAGGACTTGCACCTGCATTGATGTAAGAGGTTACTCTACCCCAAGTGTCTGCCGCATTGTATGAAACAAATAAGCCACCGGATACACCACCGGCCCAAATACGATCATTCCACAATCTGTCAACACAAACAGCTCTTGTTCTTCCTCCGATATTATCTGGACCTTTAGAATAAAAAGCAATTGACTTGGATTGAGGTAATCTTCTCAAATCTTGTTCTATTAAGGCCAACTTTTCGTCTGTAATACGCTCACCAGTCTCCTGGTCAATATATCTTGCTTCTAACCATTTTCTCGCATCATCTGCGGATGGAGCATTAAGAACAGATAAGTCTGATTTTTCATAAATAGCTTTGGATAAATCTTCTTTCGGTAATGTGTAAAACAAACCTACAACTGAGGCAACTATCACAGAACCAACAATGTAACGCATTTTCATAATACTGAATAAATAAGTTTAGTGTTAAACAACGACCAAATTAATGAATAATTCGGACATTATTAACATAAATTTACGAAAGATTGTTCGAGTAAAAAAAGAAAAAATTTGAGCAAATTTCAAATGCGCTTTTAAAGCACTTAAAATAAGTGTTTTTCTGCTCTGTAAGAGGACCGCACGAGTGGACCGCTCTCAACATATTTAAAGCCCATTTTAAAGCCCAATTCTTTGTATTCCAAGAATTTTTCGGGGGTAATAAAATCTGCAACAGGAAGATGCTTTGGCGTGGGTTGCAAATATTGTCCTAGAGTCAATATATCCACTTTTACATTTCGAAGGTCTTCCATGGTTTCAATGACCTCATCAGAACTTTCTCCAAGCCCCAGCATTACACCTGATTTGGTCTTCATTCCCCCTTTTTTAAGTCGAAAAAGAAGTTCCAGACTCCTGTCATATTTGGCTTGTATTCGAACGGCTTTTGTTAATCTTCTGACCGTTTCAAGATTGTGAGAAACAATTTCTGGCGCAACATCAATAATGCGCTGTAAATTATCCCATTTCCCTGCAAAATCGGGTATTAAGGTTTCTAGAGTTGTACTTGGAGAACTTCTTCTAATGCTTTCTACAGTTTGCACCCAGATTATTGAACCTCCATCCTTCAAATCGTCACGGTCAACCGAGGTCAAGACAGCATGTTTTACTTTCATCAGCTTCACGCTTTCGGCTACACGCTCTGGTTCTTTCAAGTCAACGGCATTCGGTCGTCCTGTTTTAACAGCACAAAAACCACAAGACCTCGTACAAATATTTCCCAAAATCATAAAAGTGGCCGTACCTTCACCCCAACACTCGCCCATATTTGGACAGCTTCCACTTTCACAAATCGTATGAAGCTTGTGCTGATCAACAAGCCTTCTCACCTCTCTGTAGTTTTCACCAGTGGGCAGTTTAACCCTTAACCATTTGGGTTTGCTTATTTTTGTTTGAATTTGATTTTGCTCTGACATGAATGTTTTATGCTTCAACAAAGTTATTGATCTTCTGTTTCAAATCAGCTCTTTCTTTTATCAAATTTTCATGATCTTTTCGTTTTATTTCTAAGACTAACAAAACACGTTGCCAAAACCTCATTGAAATATATAAGCTATATCCAAGCATGGGTATAAGCAAAAAGTATAAAATAGATAAAGGCCACCCTATTAAATCGGGTAAAAAGAAAAATATTCCCAAATTGATGGGTCCTGCAATGAAAATCATCATAATAAGCTTTGTAGACCCCCAAAACACATCTCTTCGAAATTTTTTCTCCACAAATCTTTTAATTAAAAAGTAAAATAATGCGCAATGCACAAAACCCAATATTGAAAATGGGAGTAATGCGAATTGAATGAAAAAATGAATCGGTTTAAATCGATTATTTAACGAATCATAAAATAGATCATCAGAGGTCTCAATCTTTTTTAGTTTTTGAAAATAAGCATCAATAGAACTCTTCAGCTCTGAAGTAATCGTCAATTTTGATTCGTTTATTCTTTTTGCTAGAGAAGAAGAATATTCCCAACGTGCCTCGAGTTCAGAATGATTGGAAAAACTGTCAAACATCCCTTTTCGCTCAAGCATCATTATTTTCTCATGATATTCAGCATTTTCTACGTCCTCGACATGAGTCAATTCTTCTTTAAGCAAGCCTTCGACAAGTAAGGTAACTTCACTAATGACTTTTGATGGATTTTTTTGATATTCCGATTGGTATTGATTTAAAAGTATCGGCTTAGAATTTTTAATTAATAAATCACTACCAAACCTGGCAGGATCCGAATAATTACATCCTAAAGCAGCAATGTAAATATTCTCTTTCCAATTACACGCCTCTAGCGTAGTGAATCCAATTCGAACGGCTCCCTTTTTAATTGGCTTTAATCTTCTTATGAAGGTATCATCGGTAAAACCTTCTCCAAAAATCAATAAGTTTCTATTCCTGAGTAAGGTTTCCGTACATTTTTTAAATACTTCAATATTTTTCTCTTTTGTATTTACACCGTCTCTTTGTCTGTAGATAGGCAGCATATGAGCTACCCAAAATATGGGTTTTGTAAAAGAGGTAAAGACATCAGACCTGGTCATAAAATAAACTACTGACCGATTAAAAGCAGCAATGACCAATGGATCCATAAAAGAGGCCGCGTGATTACTTACATATATGGTTTTACCATATTTTGG
>WTIB01000193.1 GCA_011522905.1 Crocinitomicaceae bacterium
CGTTTAGAGTCTATAATTAAGAGTCCAGATTTGGAATTCGTAATAATATACCTATCCCGAAGTAAAAAATCCTGCTTAGCATATGAAGATTCTTCTTGGATTAATTTATTTTCAACTTCTTTTTGTTCTTCTTGAATTTCATAGAAATTTTGCCAATCTTCTGGAGAATGTTGATGTCCAAATCCTTGTTTGTTCAATGCAACACTTTTATTGTCATGTGAAATATTTTTTTTCTCAAATGACGAAAACGGATTGTAGGATGGATTCACCTTTATTTCAGGCTCTTTGGGCTCCTCATTCTTTTTCGATTGCGGAACATCAAAACTATGATCAACATCAAAATCAATTGTTGGTGCAATATTATACTTCCCTAAAGCTTGTCTTACACTTGAAAGCAATATAGAATAAATGAATTTACCCTCTTCAAAGTTAATTTCTGTTTTTGTGGGGTGAATATTAATATCAATTTTTGCAGGATTGATTTCAAAAAACACAAAATAGCTGGGATGCGATTTTTCAGGAATAAGCTGTGTAAACGCTTTAGCGATAGCATGATGGAAATAGGAATGTTTAAAAAAGCGGTTATTTACGAAGAAATATTGTTCCCCTCGTGTCTTCTTTGCATTTTCTGGCTTCCCAACAAATCCATGAATTGAAATGATATCAGTTTCTTCTGAAATGGGAACTAATTTTTCATTACTGTTTTTACCTAAAATATCTGTAATCCTCTTCCGTAAATTACTTTCTGCTAAATTGTATATCTCAGTGCCATTTTGAGATAATGAAAGCTTCACTTGATGATGGGCCATGGCAATTCTTTCAAACTCATGTCGAATATGATTGAATTCTATAGAATCGGACTTTAGAAAACTTCTTCTTGCCGGAACATTGAAGAAAATATTTTTTACTTCAATCAAGGTTCCTGTATCACAAATGCATTCTTCTTTTTCCACAAGTTTACCTCCTGAATATTCAATTTGAATACCATTGCCATTTGAATCCTTGTGTTTGGTTTTCATACTAACTTGAGCTATGGCTCCAATAGATGCCAATGCTTCACCTCGAAAGCCTTTGGTTTGCATTTTAAAAAGATCGTCAACATCTTTTAATTTGCTGGTCGCATGTCTTTTGAAGGATAAAATAGCATCATCTGGAGACATTCCTTTACCATTATCTTGAATGACGATATTGGTTCTTCCCCCATTCTTAATATGAACTTTGATTTCAGTAGCACCCGCATCAATCGCGTTCTCGAGAAGCTCCTTAACTACAGAAGAAGGGCGCTGTATAACTTCTCCAGCGGCTATTTGATTTGAAATATGTTCTGAAAGCAATTCAATTACATTCATATCAATCCATCAATTTGAATATGACATGATCGATATCATCGAGACCATTCAATACGAAATATCCCAATACAAGCAATAAGAAAATTAAGAATAAAGAACGCGTATTTCTATTGTACAACTGATTTTGATGAACCTGATGACTACTGCGTTTATCTCTAAGCTTTTCACGCATCATCAATACACGGTCATTCTCACTAAGATTTTCATCAGCGTACAATTTACGCTTTAACTCTAGCTTCTCCTTTCTTTCATCGTAGTATCTAGGAAAATAAGCAAAACGTTTTGGTCTTAATCTAGAATTTAGAAATTTCAATTTATTGCTATTTACTAAACAAAAATAAGGATAATACCTTGACCGATGATATGGTTTTTAGAATTCTTAATTACAGGCGAACAACCGTCCCTATATATTCTGGCTTTTCATTGCTTTCAGGATTTTCTAAAATCACTTTCCAAACGAAGGATTTATTCTCATCAACCATCTTACCTGTGTTACGGTCTATACCGTCCCAAGGCATGTCCGCACTTGATGTTTCGAATAGTATAGCACCATCTGAAGGATCAATAATGATCATTTTAAATGGCGTATCTCTCTTAGTAAGTGCATATGGTAGGAAGTGTGTATTTCGTGAATCCCAACTGCTTGGCGTAAAAGCATTTACAGCCATTAAATTGTAATCTTCTTCAACCCAGAAGTTAGTAACAGATTTTGAAACGCAACCGTTAATGTCTACATTACTCATGGCAATTTGATAATTACCTTTCTTAAATAAGTTGAAGCTATTTTTTTCTTTATTTAATGCGACTACGCCGTCATTTAAATACCATTTATTTTCACCTTCATTATACGCTTTAGCGTCAAGTTGAGGTAAACCATTTTCATAATTTAAATGATCTTCAACAATAAGTTGATTTGATTTTGGTTCAAATACCCGAAATGAACTTCTTGAAACAAAATCTTGAGAAGCATTGAGTACTCCGATTTGGTATATACCTTTTTCATTAAGCTTTTCTTTAAATTTTGTGGATGCTTTTATTTCGATTAGCTTATTTACAGGCGTATGTAACCATACACTTTGATTATTTTCATTTAGGTAAATAAATACATCGTTAAGGCATTTGTCATTAACAGTACTAAAAGTTAGTATTTCTTTCAGGCTCGGATTTTCAACGACTGTCTCTTCTTTGACAGTAGTTTCTCTGTACACAGGTGTAATTAGCTTCTCAACTTTTTCATCGCAGCACTCTACAACTTGAATTACTTCTTCCTGATTTGATTCATTCGAAGACTCCACTTCTTTTGCATTCGATTTCTCATTCGATTTCTCTGTCGAATCATCGGTTTCAGATTGTGTTTCTGAGGCTACATTACTAGATTCGGAATCATTTGAATCTGTATTTTCATTTAATTTTAGGTCAGTACTGGCAATTTGATTATTTGACTGCTCTTCAACATCGGTATTGTTATCCATGTATAACAATACACCCACAG
>WTIB01000294.1 GCA_011522905.1 Crocinitomicaceae bacterium
GCCAATAAATGAAGCCTGAATCGTGTAATTTCCGAATGCCAACTTATTAAACTGAAACTCCCCATTTGAATTTGTCAATACATGCTTCGCAATAGGGTATATCGAGATTCTTACATATTCTGCAGGGAGATTTTCAGAAATTGCTATACCCTTAATAGTTCCGTGTTGGGCATAGGTGTAATTATTTACTAAGAGCAATAGCAACAAGGTATATAAAGCATAATCCTTTAAGTAAACTAATGTTCTCAAAAAGGTCGCTTTTATATATTCCAAATAAATGGGATTAATTATGCCTTACGAAGTTTGATTTTCTTAGTAAAGTCAACAAGAAGAGGCGTGGCTACAAACATTGATGAATATGTTCCAACCAAAATTCCAATAATCAATGCAAATATGAATCCTTTAATTGCTGCACCACCGAAAATAAAGATGATTAACAATACAACAAATGTTGTCATAGAGGTATTAATTGTTCTTGACAAGGTAGAGTTCAAGGCACCATTAATTTCAGATTTAAAATCAGCCTCTTTTTTCCACGAAAGATCCTCACGAATTCTATCAAATACAACCACCGTGTCATTAATGGAATATCCAATAACTGTCAATATCGCTGCAACAAATGCCTGATCAATATCCATATTAAATGGTAAAATTCCACTCAATAAAGAAAACAAACCTAGTACGATAATCACATCATGGAAAAGTGCAACTATCGCGCTCATCGAAAATTGCCACTTTCCAAAACGTATAAAGATGTATGCAAAAATGATAATTAGACTCAATGCTATTGATATTTTTGATGAGGTCTCTAACTCTTCAGAAACTTTTGACGAAACAAATCGAGAATCAGGTTGGATAACACCTTTACCTAACTTTGATTCACAATTCTTAATAGCCTCTTCTAGCTTTTCTTTTACTTGTGTTTCAGCATTTTGCTGGCTCAATAAGTAATTTGTAGTGATTTCAACATTAAATGAGCTGGATTTTGTTTTAACATCAACAGAAGCACCTGGCATTGATTTTGACAGCTCTTTCTTAATGAATTCTGTATTGTTTTCAGCTGATTTCTCAAATTTTACACCATAGGTCCTTCCTCCAGTAAATTCTACAGATTGTGAAATACCTTTTGTAAATAACAGCGCAAGCGAACCAATAACCATAACAGTGGATATCGCATAGGTCAACTTTCGCTTATCCAAAAAGTTAATATTCAGTCCCTTGAATGCATTTTTTGTGAATTTTGTATCAAAGGCGATACTCTTTCCTTTACTCAACCACCATTCAAATACCAATCTTGAAATAATTAAAGCAGCAAATACAGATGAAAATATACCTATGATTAATGTAGTGGCAAAAGATTCAATTGGACCAGTACCAAATACCTTTAGTACAATTGCCGTTAATAAGGTGGTCACGTTGGCATCAATAATTGATGATAAGGCTTTTTGAAAACCTGTTTTTACCGCAGCCGAAAGGTCTTTACCTCTCGTTTGTTCCTCTCTAATACGTTCAAAAATCAGCACATTAGCATCAACAGCCATACCAATAGTAAGAACGATACCTGCAATTCCAGCCAGCGTAAGAACGGCACCGAAAGAGGCAAGGGATCCAAATATAAAAATAACGTTAGCCAAGAGAGCTATATCCGCAACCAATCCCGCTTTCCCGTAATAAAAGTACATGTATATAAACACGACTAAGAAAGCGATAGCGAAAGACATTAGTCCAGCTCTTGTATTTTCTTTACCAATTGTCGGACCAACTTTCGTTTGCTCCTTTATGACACATGGTGCTGGTAATGCACCACCATTCAACAGACCTGCAAGGTCATTTGCTTCATCAAAAGTAAAATCACCAGAAATCTGTGTATTTCCGTTATTAATTGCCCCTCTTACAACAGGAGCGCTGTAAACGACATTATCCATGGAAATCGCAACAATTCGGCCCACATTTTCTGATGTCATTCTACCCCATTGTTCGATTCCTTCATCATTCATACTCAAATCAACGGTAATGTCACCATTCATTTGGTCATATCCTTGGCTTGCTTTTGAAATATGGCTGCCATTTACTTTTGCTTTTCCATTTTCGGGAACTCTACATGCATACAAATACCAACCCTTATTCTTTTTTTCCTGGTCCACGTATTCTTTTTCGGCACCCCACATAAATCTCAGCTGAGCATCAAACTGGGCTTTTATATCTGATCGGTTCAGAATGGTGCTAATTTTTGCTTTGTCTTGATCATTTTTAGCATATCCAATGGCCCCAGGAATAGGAACAATAAGATTTGCCAATGAAACTACACTTGAAGATGGCTCATCGTCAAAAGATAATTCTTCGGTAGAAGAGGTATCCACTTTATAACCTTCTTCATTCTTAGATAATTCATCAGCAGCTGTCCATGAAGCTTGGATTTGGCTCAACTCGTAGGTTTCAAAGAATTCTAAATTAGCCGTAGACTGAAGTTTTTCAGCAACTGTTTCCTCATCCTGAACCCCTGGTAATTCAATGTATAATCTGTTGTTGGCTGCATCCTTTTGGATATTTGGTTGTGCTACACCAAATTGATTAATACGTTTACTCATCACATTTTCAATACCATCCATTGACTTTGCAATTAAGTCTCTGAGATATTTAATGACAGCATCATCACTTGTTGTGATTTCAATATTCTCTCCATAAAAAATAGTATTGAGCTGTAGATTATCGTTTTCCTTACGGAATTCTGATACAAAAACATCAATAAAATCAAGTGAGCTGTTACTGTTATATTTCGTTAACGCCTTTTCATATGGACTAGTAAAGGCAATGTCATTTTGATTTTTTACTTGAGACT
>WTIB01000015.1 GCA_011522905.1 Crocinitomicaceae bacterium
ATTGAATTCCATTATTACTTACATTTGTATATGAAATCTAGAAAAGCAATTGACACCCTGTCCATAGCAACGAAAGTTGTTTTACCTAACGATACCAACACCATTGGAAATCTATTTGGAGGAGAATTATTGGCATGGATGGATGTTATTGCAAGTGTTTCTGCGCATAGGCATTGTAGAAGAGTTGTTGTAACGGCATCAGTTAATCATGTATCCTTTCAAAGACCTATTAAGCAAGCCTCAATTGTTACTTTGGAGGCAAAAGTTTCGAGATCATTCTACTCGTCAATGGAGGTGATTATTGATGTATATGTGGAAGATCAAGTCACTGGAGAGAAAATTAAATGTAACGATGCCATTTATACTTTTGTGGCAGTTGATCAACACGCGGGCCCTATACAAGTTCCAGAGTTGATTCCCGAAAGTGAAGAAGAAAAAAAGCGATACGACGCGGCTTTACGCAGAAAACAATTGAGCTTAATTCTGGCAGGAAAAATGAAACCTAGTGAAGCCTCTGAGCTTAAAAAATTATTTACCGAAAACGAATAGAACTATGAGCAAATTTCAATCTCTTATAGATGCCTACGGAGTGAGTCATCAAAACAAAACAAATAAATTGATTCATTGGATATGTGTTCCAGCCATTTTTTTGAGTATTGTAGGATTGATTTCTGTTATCCCTTTTCCATGGAACATTTCTTTATTCGGAAGCCTTAATCTAAATTGGGCATTTGTTGCCTTAATACTTGTCCTCATTTACTACATATCTCTTTCTATATCTATTTCCATTGGAATGAGCTTATTCGCATTTGCATGCATATTCTTATGTCAGCATATTAATGCCATGGAATACCCCGTATGGATTTACATTGGCATTTTTTCTGTCAGCTGGGTTTTTCAATTTATTGGTCATCACATAGAGGGTAAAAAACCATCATTTCTCCAAGATATTCAGTTTCTACTCATTGGGCCTGCTTGGTTAATGCATTTTATCTTCAAAAAATTAAATGTCCCTTATTAATGAAATTATTCTTCCTGTTTCTTTCTATAAGCTTAACAAGTCTTGCGCAATCTCCTTGTGGGGATTGGTATGCCACATTAAAAGCTGCTGATCTTCAATTGGTATTTCATATTACGAAAGACAAAAAAAATCACAAGGTCACCATTGATTCACCGAAGCAAAAGGCCTTTGATATCCCAGCAGAAATATCGCTTTTGAAAGGTAATCGGCTAAAAGTTGAAATGAAAAACATCGGATTCGTTTTTGAAGGGGTTTATTATGCGGATTCCATTGCAGGAGTTTTTCAGCAAGGAGCTATCATCGAAAACATGACCTTTTATAAAGAGGCTAAGCAAAATAATAAACCCAAGCGACCACAAAATCCTAAACCACCGTTTTCCTACGATATTGAAGAAGTAAAATTTATGAATTTGCAGGATTCTTTTTATTTGGCCGGCACACTTACTCTTCCGAAAAACAACAATCAAACTCCAGCAATAGTATTGATCAGTGGAAGTGGGCCTCAAAATAGAGATGAAGAAATAATGGGACACAAGCCATTTTGGGTCCTTGCGGATTATCTTACAAATATAGGCTATGCAGTATTGCGATATGATGATCGAGGAACACATGCTTCTGGAGGTGACTATGCATCGGCAACAACTTTAGACTTTGCGCTCGATGGAGAATCGGCCATTGAATACTTAAAAGGAAGAGATGATATCGACTCCAATAAGATTGTTGTGATAGGTCATAGTGAGGGAGGATTAATATGTAATATTTTGGGTGCAAGGGTAAAAAATCTATCCGGTATTGTTTCACTTGCAGGAACCTCTATTAGAGGTGATTCAATTCTTCAAATCCAGACGAGACTTATTTCTGAAAGTAATAATACATCAGAAAAAGAGCTGGAAATCACTCAGAATTACAACAGAGAAATATTCAAGGCCATCGTGACATCTTTATCGATTAGTCAAGCTAAAACTGAACTCGAAAAAATATCAAAACGATGGACTAAAGTCATGTACAAAAATGATATTATTAAAAGAAACGAGAAAAAAGAAGTGATAAAATCGGTTTCGCAAACCATGCTTAATCCATGGATGTATGAATTTGTGAAATATTCTCCTAGTGAGGATATTAAAAATTTAGATTGTCATGTTCTCGTCTTGATAGGTTCTAATGATATTCAGGTTACCAGCAAAGAAAATATTGAAGGATATAAAAAACTATTACCTAAAAATCGAAAATTACAAACCGTAAAGGAGTTGCCGGGACTGAACCATTTATTTCAGAAATGTTCCCTTTGCACTATAAGTGAGTACGGACAGCTCGAAGAAACATTTTCAATGGATGCGATGGAGGAAATAAGAGACTTCCTTCAGGAGATATGGGATTGATTATTTTATCGCTCTAATAATTTCTGAAGCATCATGGGCCATACACTTAAAGTGACCTTTAGGACATTTTTCATATCCTATTTTTGAACATGGTCGACAATCCAAATCCTTTTTTTCAAAAAGCACATCGTTTTTATGGTGCTCCTTTCTATACGGATACATACCAAATTTGGGTGTTGTATTTCCCCAGATACTGATAATATCAATATCGAAAAAAGATGCGATATGCATTAAGCCTGTATCACCAGTAATTAATTTTTTAGATTGATTCAAAATACTCGCAGATTGCAATATGGTATATTTTCCAGCACAATTGACTATATTTTTTTGCTTAAACTTATCAACGAGGTGATTTCCCGTGGCGAGGTCATTTTTGTCTCCCAAAAGGGCTATGGGTGTTTCTATACCCTCAATAAGCTGCTCCAAAAGTGACAGGGGAATTTTTTTTGTATTAAACTGAGCTCCCAAGGCAATGCAAAGAAATGTATCCGGGATTTCATTAAAAACAGTACTGATTTTAACTTCAAAATCCTTGGGAATACTGAAGGATGTGCCTGTTGCATCTTTATTCAAACCTAAAGGAGCTAATGCCCGGAAATAACGATCAATAATATGAATATTTGGAAGGCGATCTACCTTTAAGGAGGTATAAAGCTTTTTTCTAAAATTTAACTTTTCGAATCTATAAATCTTTTTGGCGTTTCCCAATGAAACCAAATGACTTCGCGTATTCTTGTGTAAATCTATAATGATATCAAACTCTTGACTCCGAATCCATTTTCTAGTTTGTAGTATTGAGTTATCAAAAGGTATACTTTCATCAATACACGGTTGTGCAGACAACAATTCGGTGAAAGCTTTTTTTGTCAAAAAAGAAATATGTGCATTTGGGTATTGCGTTTTTACAGCGGAAACTACAGGGAAGGTCAACACAATATCTCCGATGGAGCTAAAACGTATAAATAATACCTTCACTTTTAATCAAACTTTAAACTCACCTTGGTTCCTTCCCCTTGCTTTGAATTAAAGTCTCCTTTAATTCCGGACATATTCATTCGATATTTTAAATTAGCCAGACCTAGTCCGTGATTTACCTTCTCAATATCGAAGCCGTCTCCATTATCAGAAACATCCATTGCTATTTTTCCGGACTCATCTTTATTCATTTTAAAGGTGAAAACAGTTGCATTTGAATGCTTTAATGCATTATTGAAAAGCTCTTGAATGATTCGATATAAATTAAAATTATCAATGCTTTCAAGATCTGACTCCTGTATAGACTCATCTATCTCTAAGCTAAACTCAATCTCACCAATTGAATTAATTCGATGTGAGAAACGCTCCATGGCATTAATAAAACCCTTTTCTAATTCTGGCGGTAAAAGATTATAGGCAATCTCTTTGACCTCACGAATACAACTTTGCAAAAGATTTCCGAGGTCCTTATAATTGTCTTTCTGCTCTTCGACTGGTTGAAAATTCTGAAACAAAAGATTCAAAAGTACCATTTGTTGACCCAAGCCATCATGTAATTCTCTGGCAATTTTTTTCTTTTCTGATTCTTCCGCTTGAGAAATGATATCAAATTTCCTTTTTTCAAATTCAATTTCTTTCGTTCGATCTATCAACAGTGCAATAAATTCAGGCTGCTTTGAATCAGATTCAATCTGACTGATTTCAATGTCAACAATAATTTTAGCCCCATCTCCCCTGTGCTGAGTGAATCTTCCTCCATTAGAAGTTATTTCCCTTCCTGAATCAGTTCCTATATTAAACGCCTGTATATTTCTACCAATAAGATCTTCTCGCTTGACATTATATAATTCTTCGGCTGCACTATTTACCAGCTCGATAACCATATCCTCTCCAACAAGTTGAATGATTGGTAAAGGTGATTTGTTAAATACATCTTTGAATTTCCTCTCAGACTTTTGAACTTTAATACTCAGCTGTCGTCTGAGCAAACCATATTTTATGGTTTTATTTAAAATTTGTGCATTCAAATCTCCTTTCAACACATAGTCCTGACCTCCTTTGGAAACAATTTCTAAGGCTATCGATTCGTCATCCATACCTGACAAAACAATAATTGAGGCTAATGGAAATAACTTACTGATTGAATCATAAGTACTTATACCAGATGAATCCGTAATGTTAAGATCCAAGAGAATAACATCTGGTTCTTGATAGGTTCTAATTTCTTTGGCATCTTCAATGGAGTCAATAGAGATGATATTTTCTAACGAAATTCCAGAAGTACTGAGCTGAAATTGTACCATCTCAGCGAATACCAAATCATCTTCGACAATTAATATTTGTGCTTCTTCCATTTTTAATACTTATTACGAATCAAAACCCTATCGCGGTCAACAACATTTTTAATCTCTGAACGAAATGATTCTATATGTTGCTCATCAATACAATCTGTTGGGAATGAGAGTTGTAAATCATTAATATAATCAAAATAAACGGATTCATTTCCAATCGTAACCTGTCTTAGACCTGTTAAATATGCTATAGTAACCTCTCTATCGGATACAATAACTGCTTTTGAAGAAATACCAACGCGAAATTTGTTTTTTAATCCAAGAAGCAAAAATATCAATCCTTCAATTGAAAAAACATATAAAATAATTCCTGGTAAATGATTTGTATCAGAAACCACATACATCGCAAAAGCGACCGTTGACATGATTCCGGATTCAAGCAAAGAATAGACTAAAATGCGCTGAGATCTCGATTTACTGACCAACATATTCCATTTAAATCTTTCAGTTTTATTTACAATTAATAATCCCATCCACCTGCGTATACTTCTCCAAACCAAAAGCATAAAATAAACCAATCCAAAACCTAAAAATATATATTCTTGATAAGGGATTTCCTTTCCGGTCGTATGCATAAAATCAATAGGAACATCATAACCTACATAGACCACAAAACACATTAATGGAATTGTAAAAAATATAAGTAAGCTATTGGTAAAGCTATTCATTAGGAATCATTTTCAATTGCCTTTTTAAGATCGCTATTTCATTCTTAGTTTCTTCATTCTTCTGATTGACTTTCTCAAATAGTTTTTCGGCGCCTTTTGAAATCGAAAAGAAACCCAGATTATTTTCAGATTGCATAAGATCGTTTTCAAGGGAAGTAATTCTCTTACGCAATTCGTTTTTCTCCCTGTAAAATAAATCTTTACTATTTTCCATCACTGCAAATGAATCAATTTTCACCTTGAAAATGGTCGCTTCTATTTGCTCTGGTTTCATTTTAAGACCTTTTAGTTTCTCTTTTAGAACAGCTATATACTCAGTTAATATCCCATTGAGTTTGTCCTTTCGGACTCCTCCAATAGAAACAAAGGAATTGATTTCTTCTTTTAGCTGCTCTCTGTTTTCAGAAGTAAATTTTACTTCCTTAAAAGATGCTATCACTTTCTTTTTGGCATTCAGATTTGCTTCTAGCGTTTTTTGGAGTTCCGATGATATTTCTTGTTTTCTACCAAAAAACTCATCGCATACTTTTCGAAAATCCTCCCATAATTTTCTTTCGTATTTTCCAGCATTTTTAGCTGATTTCCATTCTTTCTGAAGTGCAATTAAACCTTTAGTGGCGTTTGGTATATCATCGGATGTATTGAAAACTTTAGCTTTTTCTATAAGCTCTTTTTTTACATCTCTCGCCTTCTGGTCAACCTCATCTTTAGATTTGAAAAATACTTTTCTTTCGTCGAAAAACAAATTACATAATCCACGAAATTCTTTCCAAATCTTGTCATTATCCTTTTTTGATGCAAAACCTATTTTTTTCCAATCCTCTTGTGCTTTTTTTACCTCATTGGTGAGTTTATTCCACTCTTTTAAATTTCTTGAGGCGGAGCTGTTCTCAATTTTTCCTCTTAGTGAATCAATAATCTCACGTTTCTTGACCAGATTCTCATTTTGAACCTGACGATACTCCTCGTAATGCTTATTTATTTTATCATAAATTGATCGCACTGCTTCCCAATAACTTGATTTTAAAATCTCCCATTCATCGTTATTAACAGGGCCAATATCTTCCCATTCATCTTGAAGCAATCTAAGCGATTTCTCAATCTCTCTAATTTGAGTTTCATCATTTCGAAGTGACTGTAGCTTGTGAATTACCTCTTGTTTAAGCTGTGCATTTCTCTTGTAATCATGATCCTTTATCTCACGATAGATATTGATGTTGTAAAAAAACATTTCACGAAGACGCGAATACTCCTTTTGAATTCCATCTCTTTTTGACCTTGGAATGTCACCTATTTTTTTCCATGTATCCTGAATTGTATTAAATGACTTAAAGGCCGAGCCAATGTTTTCTTCGTTTTCAACTAAGGTTTTGAGCTCTGATATCAACGCACTTTTTTGCTTGAGATTGGCATCTTCCAAATCATTCTTTAGCGCAATTTGTTTCTTTCGGTTTTCCTTGTAAGTGCCATAAAGCGTATAAAATTGTTCTTTGAATACTGAAAAATCAACTTGTTCAATTTCTTGTCCTTTATCCTTAGCCTTGAGTGTTTCAACTTGTTGATTGCTTTCTGATTTCAATAACCAGTCATCAAAATCTGCTCTCAATTGATTGACCTCTCGAATGTTTGAAATCAAGTCCTCTTCAGAGACTTTTGAGCTAAGTTTCTCTATAAATTCATTTTTCATTTTACCAATAGGTTCATGTCAAAGTTTGCCAATTTAACAAATTGGTTTACTCGATTTGAGATTTCTTCTTTATCCAATTCCAGTAATCTTTGTGTGCCAAATTTCTCAACACAAAAAGAGGCCATCGCCGAACCATAAATCACGGCTCTTTTAAGGTTTTCAAAGGATAAATCATGAGTTGAGGCAATGTAACCCATAAATCCACCTGCAAAAGTATCTCCAGCGCCAGTTGGATCAAACACTTCCTCAAGTGGTAGAGCTGGAGCATAAAACACATCATCATTCACAAACAACAAAGCACCATGCTCTCCTTTTTTAATAATCAATATTTTAGGCCCCATATCTCGAATAATTTGAGCAGCTTTAATCAAAGAATACTCACCGCTTAATTGTCTTGCCTCTTCATCATTGATAATTAACAAATCAACCATAGATATGGTTTTAGTGAGGTCATTCATTGCAATATCCATCCAAAAATTCATGGTGTCCATTGCAATCAGTTTAGGTCTATTTTTAAGCCTTTCTATAACTGTACTTTGCACAAGCGGGCTAAGATTTCCAAGCATTACATAGTCAGAATCTTGATAGTCATTAGGAACAACTGGATCAAAGTTTTCAAGTACATTTAATTCAGTAATTAATGTATCTCTGCTATTCATATCATTGTGATACTTGCCTGACCAAAAAAATGTTTTTTCCCCTTCTTTTACCTGAAGCCCCAAAGTATTAATCCCTCTTGAATTGAGATCCTTAATTGTGTCTTTTGGGAAATCATCTCCAACCACTGAAATAATATTTTGACGATCCACAAAATATGATGATGCCAACGAAATAAAGGTACCCGCTCCTCCTACAATCTTATCTGTCTTTCCATATGGGGTTTCAATAGCATCAAAAGCGACGCTTCCAACTGTCAGTAAACTCATTTTTTAATTTTAAGCGACAAAGATACGTAAATTGAAACTTAGTTCACGTAATACCAAATCGGGTTTGTTCATTAATTAGACAACTCATCTAAAGCAATTTTGTAATTTTAAAGAAATGAATAAAATTATCCTCCTTTTTATCGTTTTTTTGTGTTGTACTCCTATTACTAAAAGTCAACAAGGCAATTCATCCAGTACACTTATCAAAATTTTTAATCAAAATTCAAAAAAATCACTTGTTGCTAACGATGGCTTGATTACTGATTTAAGAGCGAAAATCAACAGCAAAGAGTCTACTTTGTCAGAGAAATCTACAATTACAGATTTAATGCTTCAACACTTCATTGAAAAAGGTGAGTTTCTAGAATTTAAAAAATTATACCACCAACACGCTATTCTATTTAAGAACGATCCTTTGAAATTATATTATTGGAATAGCATTTATTACAATTATATAGGGGAATATTCAAAAAGCTTAAGCGCATCCAGACAACACCTTAGAGAATCTCAAAAAAGCAGAATTAATGACGAGATTTCAAAATCATACAGAATACTTGCAAAGTCACATATGTACTTAAACAGCAAAGATTCTTCGTTATATTACTCCAACTTATCCTTAAATTTTGCGAGGCGATCCAATTCTGAAAATGCTATATTAAATACATTTAAAGTACAAGCGGAGGTTTACAATCATTTTGGCATGATTGGTCAAAGCACTTCAGTACTGATAAAATTCATAGATAAAGCGGAAGCCAACAGAGACCAGAAAAATATTTGTTGGGGGACCATTCAAATCGCTGAAAAATCTTTTCAAATTCGATACTACAATGAAGCGAAAACCTATTACAGAAAAGCATTAAGTGTAGCTGAAAAGAATAATGCAATCTTTTTCAAGTCACAGATTTACAGAGGCTTAGCAGAAGTTTCACTAGCTCTTCAAGAAGAAGAAGAGGCCGTAAGGAATTTAGACAAGTGTATCCCTCTCATTAAAGAATGGGAAGAAAGCACAAATCTCCCGTTAACAATTTTGACCAAGGCTAAAATACTGATGTTTCAGGAGGAATATGACCAGGCCAACAATGAATTGGCTTCAGCGAGAAGTCAATTCCAACTTCTTGGTGACAAAAGAGGGATTGCCAAAACGCTACACTTAATTGGACAACTCTTCTTTGAACAGAATGAAATGAAACTTTCTGAAAGTTATTTCAAAAAATCTTTAGCTCTATTACAAACATTTGAATTCGATCCCTTTCGGATAGAAAATCACAGATTTCTTGCAGAGATATATTCAAACCAGAAAGATTATACGCGTGCCTATTTCAATTTGGAAGAATACCAGAAATACACAAACATTAATTCTTCAATCTCAAGTACAAAAGCTATTAATGAACTGACTCAAATGTATTCAAGAGAGTTGAGAGAATATCGTATTAAGGAGCAAGAGCAGGTGATTACAAATCAAAAAAAAGAAAAAGAGTTATTGGCCTTAAAGAGTGAAAAACAATTTTCGACCATAATATTGATTGTGATTATTCTGATATCCATTATAATTATTGTAATCTTCTATTTTAGACAGCTAAAAATCAAACAGCAGACTCAGGAAATTGAAATGTCCCAGACATTATTAAGAACTCAAATGAATCCTCATTTCATTTTCAATGC
The DNA here is from genome assembly GCA_011522905.1 of Crocinitomicaceae bacterium. Classification (GTDB taxonomy): domain Bacteria; phylum Bacteroidota; class Bacteroidia; order Flavobacteriales_D; family Crocinitomicaceae; genus UBA952. Next base: position 9,671 of record WTIB01000015.1, read on the forward strand.
CATGTCTGTTATTCAGAGTTACATCTATGAAAATGACCCAACCAAATCATCAAAGTTCCTCGTAAGTTTTTCGAAATTGATAAGATTGATTCTGGAAAACTCACCCAAAGAATTTATTACCATTGAAACTGAAATTGATATTCTTGATAAATACTTAAAAACGCAAAAATTAAGATTTGAAAATCGCTTTGATTTTAAAATAACTGCGCCTGAGGAATTGATTTTCAAAAAAGTATTAATCCCTCCTATGATTACCCAACCATTCGTCGAAAACTCAATTGAACATGGGCAGCTAAACATTGTTGAAAATGGACATATTCATATCGAATTTAAACAAGTGGATAACATGTTATTTGTTAAAATTGAAGACAATGGGATTGGTCGAAAAGAATCGGAAAAGAAGAAAATGAAAAAAAACCACAAAAGTATGGCCCTCAATATCACAAAGGAAAGAGTCAATATTCTGAATAAAAAGTACAAGTCAAAAGCAACGGTTGAAATAGGGGATCTTAAAGAAGAGAAATATAGTGGCACATTGGTTGAATTATATCTGCCATTACTGAATGAAAATATTAAATTTGATTGAGTATGAAAAAAGTATTGATTATTGATGATGAAAATAAAACGAAAGATTTTATTAAAAAATTACTCATTTCTTTTGGTCATGATTTTGAAATATATACTGATGGTTCAAACGTTGAAACAGGTATTGAGGCCATTAATAGGATAAAACCTGACCTTGTCTTTTTGGACATTCAAATGCCTGATGGAAATGGTTTTGATGTTTTAAAAGGAGTAAAAAACAAAGACTTTGAAATCATCTTCATTACAGCTTACCAAGAATACGCCATTCAAGCCATAAAATTTAGTGCGTTGGCTTATATTCTGAAACCTATTGATGTGGAAGAATTAGAACAGGCTGTCGATAAAGCATTAGAAACATTAGAGAAAAAAGATAACGATGTTCAATTCAACGCATTAGAAAATAATGCGAATAGAAATAAAAAGAAAAAACTTGTCCTTAAAACCCAGGAGAGTGTATACGTTCTAGAACTTAAAGACATTGTTCGTTGTGAAGCTGATAAAAATTACACTTCTTTTTTCTTGAATTCAGGAAAAAGAATCTTGGTTTCAAAAACATTAAAAGAATATGATTTGCTTTTATCTGGTCATTCATTTTTTCGTGTACAACAATCTCATCTTGTGAATCTTGACTTCATTGACAGATATGATAAAATTGATGGAGGGGCAGTAATAATGAAAGATGGTAGTTCCGTACCTTTATCACCAGCTAAAAAAGAACAATTTTTTCATATTATAGAAAATCTATAAAGCTTGATTTAGATCTTTAATTAAATC
>WTIB01000139.1 GCA_011522905.1 Crocinitomicaceae bacterium
GTACTGTGCATAATTCGTGTCTTGATACTCATCTACCAATATATATTTGAATTTGTGTTGATAGTAATGAAGTACCTCGGGAAAGTCTCGCATCAAAACATTGGTGTAATACAATAAATCATCAAAATCCATAGCGCCAGATTTCTGACATCTATTCATATAGCTCATATAAATACGTCCCATTTCAGGTCTTCTTGCCTGCTGATCTTCCAACTTGATTTCTTCATTTTGACAATATGCTTCAGGTGAAATTAGATTGTTCTTAGCGGTAGATATCCTGCCAAAAACGTTGCTTGGCTTGTAGGTTTTATCGTCCAATTTAAAACCCTTAATAATGTCTTTTATGACGCTTTTAGAATCTTGTGTGTCGTAAATGGTGAAGTTATTTGGAAATCCAATTCGGTCAGCATTAAATCGAAGAATTTTCGAAAAAACGGAATGAAAGGTTCCCATTGTTATGTTCTTTGCTTCATCAGCGCCAACAATGGATCCAATTCGCTCCGTCATCTCCCTCGCTGCTTTATTGGTGAATGTGAGTGCAAGGATATTAAAAGGATCAATTTCATTTTCAATCATATGGGCAATACGATAGGTTAAAACCCTCGTTTTACCAGAACCAGCACCTGCAATAACCATTGTTGCGCCATATAAATGTTCGGCTGCTTTTCTCTGACTTTCATTCAATTCATCCAAAAAATGCATGAAACAAATTTAGTTAAACGTCTAGTGAATTGAAAGCTGAAAATAATTGAATTAAAAGATTTTTTGAACAATTATATTGATTGCAAATAAAAGAGAACCATTACATTTGTAACAATGAAAAAAATAAAAGTATATCACAATAATCGCTGCTCTAAAAGTAGACAGGCATTGGCTTTAGTTAATACAATTAGTACTGATGTTGAGATTATTGATTACATCAATCAAAGGGTAGAGAAAAAAGATTTTTTACAAGTCATTAAAGCACTTGAGATTTCTCCAAATGAATTACTTCGAAAAGGGGAGTCCGATTATAAAGTTCACATCAAAGGCAAGAACCTGAATGAAGAACAAATTATTGATTTGATGCTTGAATACCCAAAGCTCATCGAAAGACCCATTGTTATTTGTGAAGGAAAAGCCATAGTGGCTAGACCACCTGAGCTAGTCAACGATTTTTTAAAGAATTAAGTTTTGAATTTAATATTTGAAGTGAAAATCGTTTTTTGTTATCAAAAAAAATGCGCTAATTAATTTTTTTTAACTGTTCACTCGTTTTTTAAATTATCTTTGATTATATCTCTTATGAAGTTAGACAATATATATCTTAAAGCCGGTACACCTTTTTCCGACTCAATCAATAGTTGGTCTGAGGAGAATGCCAATAAGGTGAATGAAGTCAAAGAGCGTTATGATGCACATATTGAGCTTTTTGATAGTCTTTTAATTGTAAGTGAAAATCAGTCTATTTCAAAAGAGAATTGGAATTTAAAGTCACTTTTTGACAAAAATCAAAAACCTACTTATCGAATAGATATCAATGGGACCTTGAATGTGGCCATTGCGAATTTAGAACTATGGTTAGAATCCAATAAATCAAAAAATCTATTGATTGTGGGCAAAGATGAAATCGTAAAAAACAAAAACCTAGATCGTTTCCTTGAAAAACTCTCAGTGGTTAAGCTCTAAGTTCTGCGCCAAGCTCACTTTTTAATTTCAACCGTATTTTTTCCATCACCTTGTCAATTTGAGCATCCTGTAATGTTTCTTTTGGGTCCTGGAAAATAAATGAAACCGCATAAGATTTTTTATCCTCAGGTAAATTTTTACCCTCGTATACGTCAAAGAGATTCATATCCTTTAACAGATTTCTTTCCGAATCTTTCACTATTTTTTGAATAGATGCATAGCTCACAGATTTATCTAGAATGAGTGAAAAATCACGCTTCACAAAGAAAGTTTTGGGGAGTTCTTTATAAACCGTAGCAGCTTTAGGATGATCTAATAAATGATCAATATTTAGAATTCCAGCCAAAACACTTCCTTTAAAACCAATTTTATTTTTTAGTTCTTGTGAAATGCTACCATATTCAAAAATAACCTTCTTTTTATGACTTAGGAATTGAGTTGCATCGAAGAACATACTTGGCTCAACATCATTTTCCTTCAGTTTTAAGCCTAGTTTTTCACCTAGTGATATGCAGATTGCTTTAACATCAAAGAAATCCATTGCTTTATTTTCTGTTCTCCAAGATTCCTGTCGATCATTGCCTGTGACGACAAAAGCCAATTGTCTGGTCTCATGGAAACCTTTTTCTGATTTCTCATAGATCTTACCAAATTCAAAAAATTTCAGATTATTTTGTTGACGGTTCTGATTGTATTTGATGTTTTCTAATAAACCGAACAATAATGTTCGACGCATGGAAGCCAGCTCAGAACTGAGGGGGTTCAGGATACTAACTTTAGTGTTTCCGGAGCTTTTGTCTAATTTGTTTTCAAATAGATCATTACTTAACGAGTTGTTGACTACTTCGTTGAAGCCGTTTGAAACAAACCAATTTGATAATGTTCTTTGAATTTCATTGGAGTTTTCGTACTCTCTGTTCTGAAAAGAGATATGCCATTTTTTTGGTATAGGCACTTGATTAAAGCCATAAATTCTAAGAACCTCCTCCATGACATCTTCAACCCTGTATACATCTCTTCTATATTCAGGAACTTTTATGTTGACCTTTTTTGCATCAATCTGATGACACTCAAAATCTAAATTCTCCAAAATAAGAATGACTTGGTCTATTTCTAAATGAATTCCAAGTCTATCGTTTAACATTGGAACGTTCAATTCTAAATTTAATGGCTTATGTTCGGTGTAATCAACTTTTGTTGGTTGCAAGGTCAGTTGTCCACCTGAGATTTCAAGAATTAAAGAAATGGCCCTGTTTATTGCCGCTTCAGTAAAAGAAGTGTCCACGCCTCTCTCAAATCTAAAACTAGCGTCTGTCTGTAAACCATGTGATTTAGATGTTTTTCGAATAGAGGTAGGATTGAAAACTGCTGATTCAATGAAAATGGAAGTGGTGTCATTTGATATTCCTGAAGACAGACCTCCATACACTCCCGCAATACAAAGGTTTTCTTGGCCATTTGTAATCATAAGCTCCTCACCATTAAGTTTTCGCTCTATACCATCCAAGGTTGTGAAGGATTCCCCTTTTTTACTTTGCTGAACGACAATTTTATTTCCAATTTTTGTGTAATCGAAAGCGTGTAGGGGAGTTCCAAACTCAAACATTACATAATTGGTAACATCAACAATATTATTAATGGGTTCAATGTCAATGGTCCGAAGTGCTTTTTGCATCCATTCAGGAGAGGGTTCAACATTTACATCTTCTATGACGGCTCCAATATACCTTGAACAAAGTTCAGAATCCGTAATCTCGATCGAAAAATCAGCTATATTGTTTTTTACAGATGGCACATCTATCTCAGGAAACTTAATTTCCTTGTTACCATTTGTATGATAATTAAGATAGGCCTTTAGATCTCTTGCTACACCAATATGTCCCATTGCATCACAGCGATTTGGAGTAAGTCCTATTTCCAATTGATAATCAAAAGATAAATTAAAATGTTTTGAAGCCATTTGTCCAACGACTGCATCATCAGGTAATACCATTATACCTTCATGTGAATCACCCATGCCGATTTCATCCTCAGCACAAATCATCCCAAAAGATGCTTCACCTCTGATCTTTGCTTTTTTTATCTTGAATGGACTATCTGGTGTTGGATATAAAGTACTTCCAACCGTTGCTACAACCACTTTTTGATTGGCATCAACATTGTCAGCTCCACAAACAATTTGAAGAGTCTCAGTTCCAATATCCACTTGTGTGATTTTTAAGCGGTCAGCATCCTCATGTTTTACGCAGTCAATTACCTTCCCGATAACGAGGCCTTCCAATCCACCTTTTACCTGATCAATTCTTTTGATGCCCTCAACCTCAAGTCCGGTATCTGTTAGAATTTCGGCAAGCTCATCCACGGATAAGTCAAAATCTAAATAATTCTTAAGCCAATTGTAGGATATTTTCATTTGAACACAATTTCAATGCGAATTTATTAATAATGCCTCAATGTCATACTTAATGCTTAAAGAATATTCACCTCTCGTTTCAGTGTAATATTGAATTTATCTTCAACATCACGAATAATTTGATTAGATAGCTGTAATATTTCTTCTCCCTTCGATTGATTATAATTGACAAGCACCAATGCTTGGTGCTTATGGACACCATATCGATTTTCGAATGTACGTCCTTTCCATCCTGCTTTCTCGATGAGCCATCCAGCTGCAAGTTTGACTTTATCGTTTGGTGCAGGATAATGAGGAACATCTGGATATTTTTTTTGAATATTGCTTAGAATATCGATAGGAACAACGGGGTTTTTGAAAAAACTTCCTGCATTACCAATTTCATTAGGGTCAGGAAGCTTTGATTGTCGAATTTTAATGACGGCATTACTTACGTCTTTAATCGTTGGTTCCGAAATTTGCATTTCTTGAAGCTCTTTTTCAATGGCCCCGTAGCTTGTATTCAATACATGCTTTTTACTTAACCTGAATGCCACCTTGCAGATAAAATATTGACCTTTGAGTGAATTTTTAAAAATGCTTTCTCGATATCCAAATTTGCATTCATCTGCATGAAATCTATGCATTTCTTTTTCCTTCAAATGAAAGGCGTCAAGGTATTCAAAAACATCTTTGATTTCAACACCATATGCTCCAATATTTTGCATGGGACTCGCGCCAACATTTCCTGGAATTAGACTCAAGTTCTCTATGCCACCCAAATTCTGCTCTATGCATTTCATGACAAATTCGTGCCAATTTTCTCCTGCGCCAGATTCAACAATGGCAAAATCATCCGTTTCTTCGATGATTTTAAATCCTTTGATTTCATTTTTAAGAATGAGACCCTCGAAATTATTTGTAAATAATATATTACTGCCACCACCTAGAATAAAGATGGATTCTTCGGAATGTTGTTCTAAGACACTTTCTAAATGGCTCACATCATGAATTCTTGCAAACAACTTGGCCTGTGCATCAATTCCAAAGGTGTTCATCTGCTTTAATGAGACATTTCGATCTACCATATTTCAAAATTAAGACCTATATTCTTTCAAATTGTCCTTTAAAAGAAAACATACTAACATATGAACCTTAATTTATTATTTCCTAGTGTTAAACTTTCAAAAAAACGAGACTAACTCGTAAGTGTTACTATTTTTGTGGGAATCGTTTTCCTTATAAAAACTATATGATACGTTTATTCACATTTTTAGGGTTCCTGTTATTCTGCGGAACAGTGGTATTTGGTCAATTTCACCCGAGTGAAATAGGCACCTCTCTTAAGTTTAAAGAAGTTATAGATAAAGTCTCTCGATATTATGTTGATGAAACCGATGCTGAGGCACTGACAGAAACTGCCATAGTTTCATTATTGGAAGAGTTAGACCCGCATTCTACTTACATACCTGCAGACGAACTTCAGGCAGCTCAAACGGCAATTAACGGGAGCTTTGTGGGTGTAGGTATCCGTTTTCAAATCATGAAAGACACTTTAAACGTGGTGGCTACAATATCGGGAGGGCCCGCCGAAAAATTGGGTATTTTACCGGGAGATAAAATAGTGGTTGTAGATGGAGAAAACATTGCTGGTATTGGTCTAAAGAATAGTGATGTTAGAGATAAATTGATGGGAGAGCTCGGCTCAAAAGTCAAAGTGGAGGTGCAGAGAAAACGGGCTAAAAAGAACTTGGTTTTCAACATTACTAGGGATAAGATCCCCGTTTATTCTGTAGATTCTCGATATATGATTAATGATAGAGTTGGATATATCAAATTGAATAGTTTTTCGAGAACGACTGTATATGAGGTTAGAGAGGCCATAAGATCCCTAAAAAGACAGGGAATGGAGGATTTAATTTTTGATTTACAAGGAAATGGAGGTGGTCTACTTGATGCAGCTCACAAGCTTGCAGATGAATTTCTATCTGATGAGAAATTAATTGTTTACTCAGAAGGAAAAGCTCAACCTCGAAACAACTTGAGAGCGGGTATCAGAGGTAATTTCGAGAAAGGTAAGCTAATCATACTTACTGATGAATATTCGGCGAGTGCCAGTGAAATTCTTTCGGGAGCTGTACAGGATTGGGATAGGGGGGTAGTTGTAGGAAGAAGAACCTTTGGAAAGGGATTGGTACAACGACCTATGGGACTGAGTGACGGCTCGGAAATAAGATTAACGATTGCCAGGTATTATACACCAACAGGTCGTTTTATTCAGAAACCATATGAAGATGTTGATAGCTATAGGAAGGATATTTCAGAACGTTATTTAAATGGTGAATTTGTACATGCTGACTCCATTAAGATGCCTGATTCTTTAAAGTTCAAAACTTTAATTAAAAACAGAACAGTTTTTGGTGGAGGAGGTATTATGCCTGATATTTTTGTTCCATTGGATACAACTGGTGTATCAGATTATTTTTCAGAGCTTATTCGAGGTGGATTTTTAAATACTTTTTCATATGAGTACACCAATGATAAGAGGAAGAGTTTATTGAAGAAATATCCAACATTTGACGATTTCAATAAAAACTTCAATTGTGATGAACCATTTATGGATTTGTTTTTTAAGTATGTAGCAAAAGAAGATTCAACACTCAAGATGAATGAAGAAGAATATAAGATGAGTGAAGAATTTATTAAACTTCGATTAAAGGCTTATTTGGCAAGAAACTTATGGGACACTAACGAGTTTTATCAAGTGTACAATGCTTCAAATGAAATTTTACAAAGAGCGATTGACCTTTTGCAAAATAATGAATACGATAAAATTGATTTAGACAACTAATGGAAAGACGTGTTGTTATTACCGGATTAGGAGCTTTAACTCCAATTGGTGAAGATGTAGATTCGTTTTGGAGAAATTTAAAAGGAGGAGTAAGTGGTGCTGCGCCAATTACCAAATTTGATACAGAAAAATTTAAAGCTAAGTTTGCCTGTGAGCTAAAATCTTATGATGCCTCTAAATATTTTGATAGAAAGGAAACTAGGAAATATGACCTATTTAGTCAATATGCACTCGTTTCTGTTGAAGAGGCCGTGAAAGATGCAATGCTTGATTTTGACCAGGTTAACAAAAAAAGGGCTGGTGTGATTTGGGGTTCAGGAAACGGTGGTATTCAAACCTTTCAGGACCAAATGATGGAGTTTTGTTCAGGAGATGGAACACCGAGATTTACCCCGTTTTTTATACCGAGAATATTGGTGGACATTGCTTCAGGTATCATTTCCATAAAATATGGATTACAAGGTGTGAACTTTTGTCCAGTATCTGCTTGTGCTACCTCAAACACGGCACTAATCGAGGCTTTCAATTATATTAAGTGGAATAAAGCAGACCTCATTATCAGCGGAGGTTCAGAGGCTGCTATCAATGAATCTGCCATTGGTGGATTTTCTTCTGCAAGAGCCTTATCAACGAAAAATGACGAACCTGCTACTGCTTCTAAGCCCTTTGATGTGGATAGAGATGGATTTGTAATGGGCGAGGGTGCAGGAGCCTTAATTATTGAGGAGTATGAGCATGCGAAGGCGAGAGGAGCTAAGATTTATGCTGAAATTGTTGGTGGAGGAATGGCGGCGGATGCCTACCATCTTACAGGAACACATCCTGATGGAGATGGAGCCGTCCTGGGAATGGAGGAAGCGATTCGAGAGGCCGGAATAAAAGCGAGTGATATTGATTATATAAATATGCATGCAACTTCTACACCTTTAGGGGATAAGTCAGAACTGATTGCAGCAAAAAGAGTTTTTGGAACAGAATCGAAGGTTTCGATTTCTGCCACGAAATCAATGACAGGACATCTTTTAGGTGCTGCTGGTGCAGTAGAGGCTATTGCATGCGTTAAGGCTGTTGAGAATGACTTTGTTCCACCTACAATCAATACTAAAAATATTGAGCCTGAATTTGTGGGCATGTTTGATTTCCCACTAAATGAAGGTCGAAAAAGGGAAATTAATTATGCCATGAGTAATACATTTGGCTTTGGTGGACATATAGCTTCTTTGGTTATTAAAAAATATGATTAGAGACATGTCCTTTACTGTTAAATTGAGTAAGCTATGCTCATCTCTTTTGGTTGGTTTCTTTTTTACTTTATTCATTGGATCAACGTCTTACTCTCAATCTTTTAAAGTTACGGGAAAGGTGTTTTCGGCTGAAGACAACAGTTCGATTGAATTTGCAACCATTAAATTGCTGAATCCCGCAGATTCTTCTTTACTGAGAGCGATGTATGCAGAAGCTGATGGAAGTTTTGCATTTGACGAAGTTGAATGTGAACAGTCTTTTATTCTTAAAATTTCGCATATTGGTTTTGAGTCTAAATATTTTCCAAGTTTCATTTCAAACAATTGTGAAAATGCGGATTTTGGCAATATTCTTTTAGAGCTTGACAAAACATTGAATCTTGAGGAAGTCAAAGTAAAGGCTCAAATAGATGTACTCAAAGCAGGCATTGACAAAAAGGTGTATAATGTTGGAGAAGATATTTCAGTTAAAGGTGGTACCGCGAATGATGTTCTAAATAGATTACCGTCTGTTGAGGTTGATGAGGATGGCGGTGTTACTTTACGTGGTGATGGCTCTGTTATTATTCTCATCAATGGAAGACCAAGCTCTTTAAGTGGTGGTAATGGAAAAACTTTACTTGATGCGCTCCCGGCAGGTTCAATTGAAAGGGTCGAAATTGTTACAAATCCCTCTGCCAGATATGATCCAGATGGTACTTCGGGTATTATTAACATTGTCTTAAAGAAGAATAAGCTCAAAGGATTTAATGGCTCATTGTCTTCAAATTTGGGAACGGGTGATATAGAGAATGGAAATATTTATGAAGGCAATATATCTTTGAATTACAGAAATGACAAGCTGAATATTTTTACCAGCTACAATGGACGAAGTTATAGAGGGTATCGAAATAAGTTCTCTGATATCTACGAAAATTTTTCGGATGGATCATTGCAACATCTTGATCAAAATCGAATAGGTACAGACCTGAATATTTCACAAGCATTTAGGTCGGGATTAGATTTAAATTTATCTCAGTTTCATAAGCTAGGAATTTATTCAAATATAAGTTTAGGACGAAGAGAAAGAACGGGAGATTTATGGAACTCTATCTACAATCAAAATGAAGAAAGAACTGCCCTTTGGAATAGGACCAGTTATGATCCAAAAACAAGAACTAACATGGACTTTGGGTTAAATTATGAGTGGATATTTGCAAAAGAAAGAGGAAAGCTTCAATTTAATGTGAATCAATCTTTTGGGGATGAGGATATTCGAGGATATTATGCAGAATATTATTATACACCAGATTCCCTGATGAGTGGAGAAGATTCAGTTTCTCAAAGGCTACATAATATAGAATCAAATGACATCAATTCTGCTCAGCTTGATGTGGAATACATTTTACCATCTATAAATGCACGAATTGAAACAGGGGCGAAGAGTATCATTCGATCACAATCAGTTAATACCTATTCGGAATCCTTTGATCACATAATTAATAAATACGTCGAGGATACCATTGCCAACTTTGACTACAACTATGATGAAAGGATTTTTAGTTTGTATGGAATTTTTGGACAACAAATAGATAAGTTTAAATACCAGGCTGGATTGCGAGCTGAAAAAGCTTATCAAATACCAAATCTCGTTTCGGATACGCTTCGAATCGAGAATGATTATTTCAACCTTTTTCCTTCGGCACATCTGAAATATGCAGTTAATGATAAAAATGAATTTGGACTTAGTTATAGTCGAAGAATTTCAAGAGCAAGGGCAGGACAATTGAATCCTTTTACTAATTATGCGGATCCTTTTAATTTAAGAAGGGGGAATCCGTATTTGCAACCTGAATACATTCATTCCTTTGATCTTGCATATCTATATGAAAGTAAAAAGTTTTCGATGTCTACGAGTATCTATTATCGAAGAAGTAAAGGAGTAATTAGTAGAATCAAAGAATTTTATGACAATAATACGAGTGCTGTTACCTACCAAAACTTAAATAATACGAATGCATTAGGAACGGAATGGGTTTTTATGTTTAAGCCTTATAGTTTCTGGAGAACAACAGCAAGCTTTAATGGAAATATGGTGGAATATTTAACAGATATTCAGGGTTTGTCAAATACTACTGGATTCTACATGAAGGCTAAAGTCAATTCCACCTTTGAGTTTTGGAATAAAACTGGAAGCCTACAAGTAAGTTATGGATATAATGGACCTCGAATAACTGTGCAAGGTATAGTACAGCGAATAGGAACTTTAGATTTTGCTTTCGAAAAGAAGTTTTTTGATGGAGATTTATCCCTTGGTTTTAGGGTTTCTGATTTACTCAATCAACAGGCATTTTATATGGATATTACCCGAGATAACATCAACCAACAAGCTTATTATAAATGGATGTCTAGACGCATCTTCGTAACCGCCAGATATAAATTTGGTAAGGTTGAGGTAAAGGGCACTAATACGGCGGGACCACCTTCTTCGAATGGGGCTGATTAGGACTTAATGATACCAGAACCCAATAGCTTAATTCGCTTAAATTCGTCCAAAAGCTCTTGAGTCATTGGCTCTCCTTTTATTTTGTTCATTTTTAATGACTCATGCAAAGTCAATGCGTCCATTTCTTTAGTAAGGGGGACATCTCTTGCTTCGCTCGTGTCAATATCTTTTAATTCTTCCGACCACATTTGTAGGTTTGTGAGTAGTTGCTCTATTCCAAATTGAATATTTCTAGATGATAGATGTTTTGAAAGCTTAGATTTTATAAGACTTTTATTTTTTTCATAAATAATGAACTTATCATATAAATGTTCACCTCTAAGTTTATTCAGTTCATAACTTGATAAAGAAAAGTCAA
>WTIB01000006.1:0-8175 GCA_011522905.1 Crocinitomicaceae bacterium
GACGACCAAAAAGTGGCCAGAAAAGAATACTGGAACAAAGGACTAAAAAATGGTGATTTTATTACATTTAATAGACAAGGGGATACACTCAGTGAAAAATATTTTAAAAAGGATATACCTACAGGAATCCATAAAGAATATTATATAGATTCAAAAAAGGAAAAGCATGTACAAGTATACGGGAAGAAAGGAAAGCTTATAGAAGAATATCGTTTTGATGAATTTGGAGTAAAAGAGCAAATTTTAGAATATCAAGGCAAAAAGAAGTGTGGGTTTAAAAAGAAAAAAACTGAGGAAGATACCGGTGGTGCAACTATGGATTAAATTAAACCAAAAACCATACCCGTTCCCATAACAAATAAAAATAGAGCCACAATCATTCTAACGTTTCTTATTTTTTTCTTGGTAAATAATCTTTTACCTAAAAAAGAGCCTGTAAAGGCAAATATACATGCCAACGAAATAGTATCCCAATACCCATATACCGAAGCTTCATTTGAGACCAGATAAATTGGAATGCGAACCATATCAATTAGCAAGGACAAACAGACAGAAGTGGAAATAAATATTTCGGCGCTCAAGTTTGACTTCGCCAAAAAAGCTGCACGAAGTGCCCCTTGATGTCCAGACAAACCGCCAAAAAAGCCGCTTAAAAAACCACCGGTAACAAAGTGCTGCCTACCAATAGTTAATCTGCTACTCCAAGGAATAAAATCAAGCATCGCAAACAATATCATCAGTGCACCAATTACAAAACTCAGTATGTCAACTCGATACGTCAGCTGAAAAATGGATAATTGATATTCCATTCCCTCAGCACCAAGAAAACCATTTAGCTTTGCTCCAATAAATGCAGCCAAAACAGCGCTGATTCCAAAGGACAATAAAACCTTTTTATCAATGAGCTTTCTGATAAGAATGAACTTCAATAAATTGTTTAAAATGTGTACCATGGCAGTCGACAATACGGCTAGCTCAACAGGCATAAATAGACAAAACGCTGGCAAAAGCATTGTACCTAGACCAAAACCAGAAAAAAAGGTCAATATGGAGGCTCCAAATGAAACCAATGCAATGATTAAATAAATATAGATTTCCTCCATAAATAGTATTTTTACAAAAATATTAGGAATGATTGATTTAAGAAGCGATACAGTAACAAATCCTAGCAAAGAAATGCTAGATTTTATGTTTCATGCTAAGCTCGGTGATGATGTTTTCGAAGAAGATCCTACGGTAAATGAGCTTCAAGAGTATGCTGCATCATTATTTGGGAAAGAAGCTGCTTTATATTGTTCTTCTGGAACCCAGACCAATCAAATTGCGATCAATCTTCACGTAAACCCAGGTGGTGAAGTTATATGCCATAAAGATAGCCATGTATACAAATATGAAGGCGGTGGCATAGCCAAAAACTCTGGAGCCTCTACAAGAATCATTACCGGAGATAGAGGTAGAATAACTGTAGAAGAAATACAAAAATGGATCAATCCAGAAGATGATGTTCACTACCCATTAACGCAGCTTATATGCATTGAAGACACTTCAAATAGAGGAGGTGGCGCCGTATACGATTTCGATGAAATTAAAAGAATAAAGAAATTCTGTAATGAAAGGAATTTACCATTGCATTTGGATGGAGCCCGTTTATTCAATGCTTTAGTAGAAAATCAAATTGGCTACAAAGAATACGCCAATCAATTTGATTCCATTTCAATTTGCCTATCAAAAGGGCTAGGTGCTCCTGTAGGTTCTCTTTTACTTGGAAATAAAGATTTCATATACAATGCTCGGAGGGTAAGAAAAGTATTTGGTGGCGGGATGAGGCAAGCCGGAATCATAGCAGCTGGAGGTTTATTCGCTCTGAAAAATAATATCAATCGATTAAAAACGGATCACAAACATGCAAAATTGATTGAAAAAGCCTTACAAGCCAATCATTCAATCGAAAGCGTAATTCCTGTAGAAACCAACATCGTTGTTTTCGAACTTAAAGCACATGGTCAAATAGATGAGTTTCTCGATAAACTAGCCCAAAATGGAATTCTTGCACTTCCATTTGGAAAAGGTATGATTCGAATGGTCACGCATATGGATGTGGACGAAAGTGCCATTCACAAAACTTGTGAATGCATAGCATCTTTAGACTGATTTTTACGCAACTTTTTCAGAGAAATACGTTATAATCAATGTAGACTAAGCTTTGAAGCATACTTATTTCATATTACTATTTATTTGCGTTCAATTTATTGCATTTGGCCAAACTCCCCCCTGTGGTGATAAACCAAAGAAGTTTCAAAAAAAAATGAGTAAATGTAAGCTCGAAAAAGATCCCCAAAAAAAAATTGAAGGTCTTACAAAAATATTGGGCAAATATCCGGAACAAGCTGAAATTTACTTTGAAATTGCAGAATATTACAAAAAAACAGGAATTCTTGCGCTGAAAACAAATAGTAGTCCAACAGAAGGAGAACAGTCTTTAAAAAAAGCCATCTATTTTTATCAGAAATCCATTCAAAAGTGCAAAGGCTACAGTCACAAAAGCTATTTCAATCTTGGAAATATTCTCCTCTCCATGGGACAAGAAAAAGAATCCCTAACTTGTTTCAAAGAAGTCGTATCATTCATTGAAAAATATCCTGATCAGCAATCGCCTAACTACGAATACGACCGAGTAAAAGCGGAAAAGATCATTAACGACCTTGAATTTGAGCAGAATCTCAGAAATAACCCTGTCCCCTTTTCACCATCAATGGTAAGAAATGTGAGCAGTGATTTGGATGAATACTTTCCAATGATTTCACCTGATAATGATTTACTCTTTTACACGAGAAAAATTGACAGAACGAGACTTGGTGATATTGCACAAAATATTGTTGAAGAATTCACCGTTTCAAGTAAATCGTCTGACTCCTACCAATTTTCAATGGGGGAACCATTAATGCATCCTTTCAATGACGGCACATTTCATAATTACGGCTCAGCTACACTTTCCGTAGACAATAAGGAGATGATTATCTGTGCTTGTAAAAAAGAACGCGTTTACAGACAAAACTACCTAAATTGTGACCTCTATTCGAGCACATTTAAACGCAGTGGTAAAGGAGGAAATGATTTTGTGTGGTCTCCTCTCGTTAATCTAGGACCAAATATCAACACAAAAGACGGCTGGGAGGCTCAACCTTCGCTATCATCTGATGGGAAAATGTTATTCTTTACTTCCTTGAGAAAAGGATCTAGAGACAATGACATATACATTTCATTGAGGCAGACAGACGGTAGCTGGGGAAAGGCACGCCCATTTGATGAGATAAATACCGCAGGAAAGGATAAAAGCCCATTTTTTCATCAAGATGGAGAAACCCTCTATTTTGTATCAACATCGAGCCTTGAGAGAAAAGGTTTGGGAGGGCTTGATATATTTTATATTAGAAAAACAGATTCAGGTTGGACTGAACCGAAAAATATTGGCTATCCCATAAACTCAACGCAAGATGAACTAGGCTTATTTGTATCAACCAGCGGAAGAATCGCCTATTTCTCCTCATACAAAGACGGGAATTGGAATATATATTCCTTTGATTTATACGAAGAAGCGCGTCCAGAGGAAGTTGTTATTCTCAAAGGAACTGTTAAAAATGAAGATGGTTCTGTTGCGAAAGGAGCAAAAATTGAAATACAGTATGACGGTGCTGAAGAACTAAATGAAACCATTGAGGTGAATGAGGAAGATGGTTCATATGCCACTGTGGTCAAAGTTAAAAAAGCTGAAAATATATCTGTAACCGTCGACAAAAAAGGCAGCTCATTTTCAAATACTAGAATAAAAACAAAAGATATCGTGAATGACTTGGACAAACCAGTTGTTGTGCAAGAACTCAAAATTTCTCCAGTAAACGAAGGTGAAAAATATGAATTAGAAGATATTTTATACGCTACGGATTCCTACGACTTGACTAATGAATCCAAATTCACATTAAAGTGTTTTAAGAACTACCTCCAAAACAACCCAAATTATTCAATCACTATTGAAGGTCATACGGATGATATAGGAGACGCTGAGGATAACCTTATATTATCCAGAAATAGAGCAGCTGGAGTAAAGTCATACTTAGTTGAGCTCGGTATTGATGAATCAAGAATCTCCTCCAAAGGCCTAGGAGAAAGTCAACCTAAATTCCCCAATAGCAATCCTGAAAATCGAAAGAAAAATCGCAGAACAGAATTCGAGCTTCACATTCAGTAAAATAACCGCATAAAAAAAGGGGCCTAAGCCCCTTAATATCTTTTGAATCGAAATTAATCGTTTGAAAATCTTCTTTTCTCTCTAATTCTTGCAGATTTACCAGTTCTTTCACGGAAATAGAATATTCTCGCTCTTCTTACTGAACCGCTTTTCATTACCTTCAAGCTGTCAATAAATGGAGAGCTGATTGGGAAAATCCTTTCTACACCAACATTACCTGACATTTTACGAACTGTAAAAGTCTCGGTAGCGCCACTTCCTCTTCTTTGAATAACGACACCTTGAAACTGCTGAATTCTCTCTTTGTTTCCTTCCTTAATCTTATAAGATACAGCTACTGTATCACCTGATGAAAATTGAGGCAAATCATTACTTGCTGTAATTTCTTTTTGTATTTCGTCTATTCTATTCATTGCGCAAAAATTAGCTTCCCGTGTTTTCGGGGTGCAATATTACAAAATTTTTATCTTATTTAAGAAAAAGTGACTCAAAAAAAGAATCTTTTTTATCAATTGGATACATAAAATGCATCAAGTCAGTAGATATAAACAAATTATATTCAAAAATAGTTGAAAAGTAAATCCATCAAATAAAAAATCGAAGCGAACTTACTTTAAATTTACATATAAATAAATTCAATGGGTAAAGTAATAGCAATAGCAAATCAAAAAGGAGGCGTTGGTAAAACAACCACCACTATTAACTTAGGTGGATGTTTGGGAGTTTTAGAGTACAAAACACTGATTATTGATGCGGATCCCCAGGCAAATGCCACCTCAGGTACAGGTTTCAACCCCAAAAATGTCAAAAACATATATGACTGTTTGGTTAAAGGTTATCACCCAAAAGATGTGATCATCAAAACGGAAAGTCCAAATTTGGATATTCTTCCAGCACATATAGATCTCGTTGGTGCCGAATTAGAAATGATCAATTTACCCAATCGAGAATACCTACTAAAACAGGCTATTGAAAAAATTCAAGATGACTATGATTTTATTTTGATTGACTGCTCTCCATCTTTAGGATTGATCACCGTGAATTCACTTGCAGCGGCTGACTCGGTATTAATCCCTGTACAATGTGAATATTTTGCACTGGAAGGATTAAGTAAGCTCTTGAATACCATTAAAATCATTCAAGGACGATTGAATACAGAATTACAAATTGAGGGAATGCTACTTACCATGTATGACACTCGTTTAAGACTGGCAAATCAAGTTGTAGACGAGCTGAAAACTCATTTCCAAGAACTCGTATTTGATACTGTCATTCACAGAAATACGACCTTGAGCGAAGCTTCAAGTCACGGCACAACGATTATTATGCATGATGCTTCTTGCAAAGGATCAATCAATTACCTCAATTTTGCAAGAGAGATTCTTCAAAAAAATAATCTTACTAAAATCGAAAATGACGATAAATTCATTGAAATAGATCATGAACTCTAATAGTCAAAAAAAGCCTGCTCTAGGTCGAGGCTTAAGCTCTTTACTTCAAAATACAAATACTGACGTCACTTCTGTAAATGAATCTCCGGTTGGGTCAATTTCAGAAATCGCATTGAGTTCAATTGAAACCAATCCTTTTAACCCAAGAACAAATTTTGAAAAGGAAGGATTATTTGATTTGAGAGCGTCCATTATGGAGCATGGCATTATTCAGCCATTGACAGTCAGAAAAATGGGAAATGACAAGTATCAGCTTATTTCTGGTGAAAGAAGATACAGAGCTTCTCAACTGGCAGGATTGGAAAAAGTACCCGTCTATATACGAATTGCCAATGACCAAAATATGTTGGAATTGGCCTTGGTCGAAAATATTCAAAGAGAAGATTTAAACGCTATTGAAATTGCATTATCCTACGAAAGGTTATTAAGTGAATGTGAGCTTACTCAGGATCAATTGAGCGAAAAAATTTCCAAATCAAGATCAAACATTGCAAACTACATTAGACTGTTAAAATTACCTGCAGAAATACAGCTTGGTTTGAAAAACAGGCTCATATCAATGGGACATGCGCGAGCACTTTTGTCCTTAAGTTCGGAAGAGGACCAAATTGAAATGTATAAGGAAATCATCAATAATGAGCTGTCTGTTCGTGACATTGAAAGTAATGTCCGAAACAAAAAAAGCAATGCACCATCTAGAAGAAACACCCTGAATTTTGACCGAAAGACTAAAACCGAAATTATTTCGTTTTATGATTCCGACATCTCTATTTCCTCGAATCCAAATGGCTCAGGTAAATTGAGTTTTAAGTTTGATTCTCAAGAGGATCTGGACCGATTGGTGAAATTGCTTTTAAATAAATGAAAACAATCTTTCTTACGCTCTTTTTTGCACTTAGCTACCTTTTAGTTTTTGGGCAAACTACAGCCAATGATAGTCTTCCAGAACACCCCTACAGGAAATCCATTATGTTTTCTGCCATTATTCCTGGTGGAGGCCAGATTCATAATAGCATTGTTAAAAAAAAGGGATTCAGGCATGCCATTTGGAAAGTTCCGCTCATCTATGGGGCGCTAGGCGGAGCAAGCTATACACTTATTCAAAATCATCAAGCACAAAAATCTTTAAAGAATGAGTATTTGGAACGATTAAATGGAAATGTTGTGGACCCTGAATGGTCAATATACGATGACCAAAGTGTTCTATATCTGTATAGACAATATCTTGATCTCAGAGATTTATCCATTTTAGCTATTGGAGCCATATATTTTCTTCAAATCCTAGATGCTGGTGTTGAATCTCATTTTATAAATTTTGATGTAAGTGATAATCTAAGCTTGAACGTAAATCCTGTCATGCTAACGAATCAAATACCTGGAATTAACATAAATTTGAGGTTTAGATGACAGTTAAGTTGTACTTTTGACACGTGAAAATAGCGATAATTGGATATGGGAAAATGGGCAAAGAAATAGAGGCCATTGCTATGGAGAGAGGTCATACTATTTCTAATGTCTTTTCTTCAAGTCAACCATTTACCATAAAATCATCCCTTGATGCAGATATAGCTATTGAATTCAGTGCCCCAAATCTCGCCACAACACATATTCAATTATGTTTGGATAGAAACGTCCCTGTTGTCGTTGGTACAACCGGATGGTCTGATGAATTAGACCATATCAAACAAGAGGTAGAAAAGAATAAGGGTAGTTTGCTTTACGCTTCAAATTTTAGTATCGGAGTCCACTTATTTTGGGAGCTCAGCAAGCATTTTTCAAAAATCATGAGTGAGCATACATCCTACAAACCATCGATTACTGAAACGCATCATACCGAAAAGCTGGACGCTCCAAGCGGAACAGCAATTACCACAGCAGAATTCATGCTAAAAAATCAAAAAGAATTCAAAAGCTGGGCTCTTTCTGATGATGAAAAACACGAAGATCAGGTACTACCAATCATTGCTAAAAGATTACCAGAGGTGCCTGGAACGCATGAAATCACCTACAAATCAGACATAGACCATATATCACTTACCCATGAAGCCAAAAACAGAAAAGGTTTTGCTCTAGGAGCGGTAATTGCAGCAGAATGGTTGATAGACAAAAAAGGGACTTTTACAATGTCCGATATTATTAATTTTACGTCATTATGAGTATTCTATATTTCTTCATTTTTCTATTGATACACCCATACCTTGGGTTGTGGTGGAAATCTTTTCCAAAAGCGGGAAGAGAAAGTTGGGAGGCACTTGTCCCAGGTTATAATTATTTTGTGATTTTCAAAATCACTTGTAAAAAACCATTTTGGTCTCTCCTACTTATTTTTCCTGGTGTACATTTGATTATGTGGGCTACGGCCAATCTTAGCTACGTAAGACGATTTGGATATTATTCTTTTACGGACACCTTACAGGGAATTTTCTTTCCCTATTATTTATTATACAAGTGCACTGAACAGAGTAGTGTTTATGGAGA
>WTIB01000006.1:8275-10989 GCA_011522905.1 Crocinitomicaceae bacterium
CCAACGGGATCTATGGAAAAAACCTTGTTGGTTGGGGATTTTTTGTTTGTGAACAAGTTGGCTTATGGCCCTAAAGTTCCCGTTACTCCCCTATCCTATCCACTTGTGCACAATACGGTTCCATGGGTAAACATGAAATCATATACAACTTTAGAAGCTGGAGAATACACTAGGCTTCCAGGATTCGGGGATGTTGAGCGTTATGATGTCGTCGTCTTTAATTACCCTTCTGGAGACACCGCAATCTACGATCCTAGAATGCCAAATGGCTTAATGGGTCATGATTATCATGGTCTATTGCTCGACGAAGCATTCAATCAATTTCAGCAGTCGAATTATGTAAAGGGCAAATACCAAGAAATTGAGAGAAGCAATATTAAAAATAAGGATAGCTTGAGAAACCTGCTGTTTATGCAATATGTGAAAGCACCTGGAAAATGGAAAAAAATGGCGAGAGAACGCTTTGAAAAAGGCGAATTCCCTTCCATTCCTCCTGGAATGCAATCACCCTATCCGGAAGAAAAACACGGGGGCTTGATTTATCGCCCTGTAGATAAAAGAGAAAATTACATCAAGCGCTGCGTGGGAATACCTGGGGACGTACTTGAAATAAAGGATGCCGTCTTGTATGTAAATGGAAAAGTTGCTGAGGTGGCTGAAAACCAATGCTTGCAATATGGTATTGAAAAATCCAAAGCTACAACATTCCTCAATGCGGCACAGATGTGTGAGAAATATGGATTAGAGAATGCGCCAGACATGACTCGAACTGACTTTAGAGATGATCGAGATTCTGACATCTATGTATTGACCTTGACCAAAAGTGAAAAAGCCAGAATTGAAAAGGATTTTAATGTAAAGCTTGAAATCATTACGGAGGATCGGTATGAGACTGTTCATGCAAATGACTCAGTTCCCTATATGCCATCAGCAGAGGAGCTCATTAAAAACTCTAAAATATTCCCAAAGGACTTTTATGTGAACAATACTACCACCAATTTTCAGAAGTTTACAGTGCCAAAAAAAGGAGCAACTGTAGATTTTACCAAGAGTCATATTGCTTGGTACCGACGTATTATTACAGCATATGAAGGTCATAAACTAGAGGAAAAAGAAGATGGTATATACATTGACGGAAAAAAGACCAATACCTACACCTTTGAAATGAATTATTACTGGTTAATGGGTGATAATCGCTACAATTCTGCAGACTCAAGAGTATGGGGTTTTGTCCCCGAAGACCATGTAGTAGGTAGAGCATCATTGGTATGGTTTTCTAAAAGTCCATATATGGGAATCCGTTGGGAACGCTTATTCAAATGGATAGAGTAAGCGGTCTGTTTTCCACAGCATATTTTCCTTCTATTTGCTATTTACAATCGTATTTTCAATATACGGAATGTACCATCGAAGCTTTTGAAAGTTTTCCAAAACAGACCCAACGAAATCGTTGCGAGATTTTTACGAGCAATGGATTGCTTCGATTAAGCGTTCCAGTGCATAAAATCAATGGTAGTAAAACACTGACAAAGGATATTGATATCGATTTCAGTAAAAAATGGCAGAATGAACACTGGCGGGCGATTCAATCTGCTTATGCAGCTGCACCCTATTTTGAAGATTATCAAGCCTCTGTAAAGGATATCATCTATAATTCACCAACCAAGCTGATTGATTTGAATTTGGAAATACTCAATTTCGTTTTTAACATATTGGATGAAAATGTAGCTACCCAATTTTCGTCATCTTATGCTCGAGAGCACGAATTGGATTTTCGAAATATAGATTTCATGGAGCGTACTGAAATCAATTCTTATCAGCAGGTATTTTCATACGAACAAGCATTTATACATAATCTATCATTTTTGGACCTTCTATTCAATGAGGGTCCATTTATGCGAAATTGGATACTGAAAAAATGAGCTACTGTTCCTATTGCCGTGAGCAATCTAAAGATAGCATTCACAGGTGGTACCATGATGACGTATATGGCAAAATGTCCACAAATGACAATGAGCTATTCGGAAGATTGATTATGGAAATCAATCAAGCTGGTTTATCTTGGGATATTGTACTTCAAAAATACCCGGGCATCAAAGAGGCTTACGCCCAATTCGAAGTGCAAAAGGTGGCTAAATTTGAAACAAAAGAAATAACCATGTTGATGAAGAATCCTCAGATCATTAGGCATGAACTAAAAATCAAAAGTATTGTTTATAACGCACAACAAATTTTGCAGATTCAAAAAGAATTCGGAACTTTTAAAACGTGGATTTTGATGAATAAGCAAAATTCACTTGACAATTGGGTCAAAGTCTTTAAAAAGAACTTTAAATTTGTTGGCAAGGAAATTGTGAAAGAATTCCTGACAAGTAATGGAATCTTAAATGGAGCACATGACAAAAATTGTCCTGAATACCTGAAAAAATAAAAATATGAAAAAATTAAATGCACTTTTTACGATAATCTTTTCATTAATCATGTGTTCATCAATGAATGCACAAGTCAGTTTAAGTGCAGGAATGGGCATGATTAGTGGTTTCACATCCGAAAACGCACACGTTGGATTTCATGGAGGCCTAGAGCTCCCACGAAATAATGACGTGACTTTTTATGGGCGTTTCGGACATTATTTTTCAAGGGCGGAAGAAACGCAAAATACAACTACTGTCATTCTACAGGATTTGAACAATACCACTATGCCTTATCAGTTG
>WTIB01000243.1 GCA_011522905.1 Crocinitomicaceae bacterium
AATATTTTTCTGATGCTCCAATCGTTAGCTCCTAGTGCCTTCAATATGCTAATAAAATTACATCTTAGAACAATCATAACCAAGAGTACAGATCCGATATTAATAATTCCAATAACAAGCATTAATATTATGATAATAAGTACGTTAGTATCTAAAAAAGATAGCCATGAAAAAATTTCATTTTCAGAATCTAGTATATTAATAACCTTTAATAGCTCGGCATGTTCATTGGGTTCAAATTCAATAATGCTGGCAATATTTTCATGTTGTTTTTCGAGCTCTTCCCAATTATCAATTTGAACTTCAAATCCTGAAATAAATTCCATTGTGTTGTCTTGAGTTACACCAAAATCATTGAGCTCTTGGACACTTTTCAAAGAGGTAAAAATAACTTCATTATCAATTTTTTCAATTCCCGTTTCAAATATTCCGGCAATCTTAAATCGACGCATCAGGGATCTTTTTTTAACAAAAAATATGGCTATTTCATCTCCAATTTTAAAATTCAAATCATCACATATTTTTTTTGAAAGGACAACTTCTTGTTGGTCACCTTTGAAGGAAGGAAGCTTACCTTTGACAAGCTGGGATTTTAAAAAGGCCAGAGGGTAGTTTTGATCAACTCCTTTAAGCACCACTCCCGTGACATCTTGCTTAACGATTTTCTTACCATCTCTTTCCTTGTTGTCAAGTGTAAATTTATCCGAACGAATTAATGCAGGTTTATAAATGACTGGAGATACAGATTTTACCCCCTTTATTTTTTTGATTTCTTTAAGCTTTTCTTGACTTAGATGAATTGGATCGGCTTCATAAATGTTTTTGTTACCATCCTTCATGATGAACAGAGGGGCATTGAAGCCAACTATTTTTTTTCTTATTTCGTTTTGGAAACCTGTAACCACGGCAATGGTAATCAAGTTAACAACAATGGTAAGTGCAATACTTATCATGGATATGCGCATGATAGGTTTAGAAACTTTTATACCTTTCTTGTTGTTTTTAAGAATTTTATCCGCTATGAAATATTCAAAAGACAAGTACTTGTTTTTTAATACTCAAAAATACACAAAGCTTTTATGCTTGGAGTTTATTTTTTTGTTTTTACTTTTTTCATGTCATTCCAATCAAAAGCCAATTGGCGATAAATTAAAAGGTATTCACTCGGAGAAATCGGATACAAATATCATAGTTGGAGCTGAACAGCTTGATTTAATTAGTGAACATATCAAAGGTAAAGTATAGCCGTAGTTGGAAATCAATCTTCCATATTAAATAATGGTGTACATATAGTAGACACTTTATTATCCTTAAATCACAAATTGATTAAAGTTTTTTCTCCTGAGCATGGTTTCAGAGGAAAAGGAAGCGCTGGAGAGCACATTTCTAATTCTAAAGACCCTAAAACAGGATTGCCAATTGTTTCATTATATGGCTCACACAAGAAACCAAGCTCAAAGGACCTGGAAGGAATAGAGCTTCTTATTTTTGATATTCAAGATGTGGGTGTGCGCTTTTATACATACATATCTACTTTACATTATGTAATGGAGGCCTGTGCTGAAAATAATATTCCTTTAATGATTCTTGACCGACCTAATCCAAACGGAGATTATGTGGATGGTCCCATTTTAGAATTGAAATATAAATCCTTTGTAGGAATGCATCCAGTCCCCATTGTTCACGGAATGACTATTGGTGAATACGGAAAGATGATCAATGGACAGTTTTGGATGAAAGATTCAGCGCAGTGTAAATTAGAGGTAATTCCCTGCAAGAACTACAGTCATCACATGAACTACTCGCTTCCTGTACCTCCGTCACCTAATTTAAAGTCAGATGCCTCCATAAGGCTTTATCCCAGCTTATGTCTTCTTGAAGCTACTTCGGTGAGTGTAGGGCGTGGTACTTCATCGCCATTTGAATGGTTTGGACACCCTAAATTTCCAGAACAAGGTTTGTCATTTATACCAAAGTCAATTGAAGGGGCAAGTCATCCGAAACATGAGAATGTCAAATGTAATGCGTTCAAACCAGTCGTTGATTTCGAGAAAAAGAAGATAAATCTTGATTATGTAATAAAGTCATATCATCTACTAAAGGAGGATTTCATGACTAAAAACTCATTTTTCAACAAATTGGCAGGAACAGACCGACTATTTGAGCAAATTGCTTCTGGAATGAGTCAAAATGAAATTAGAAATTCTTGGAATGAGGGATTAGATAAATTCAAAGCGGTAAGAGCCCGTTATCTAATCTATGACTAGTCAATTTGGTCCTGACTTTTCTCTACTTTTTCCTTCATTTCTGTTGAATACTTCGCAAGTGTTTCTTCAACCTTTTTATCAGTTGCGCCGATGATTCTGGCAGCCAATATTCCGGCATTTTTGGCGCCATTCAATGCTACAGTAGCTACTGGAATACCATTTGGCATTTGTAGAATACTCAAAATAGAGTCCCAGCCATCAATAGAATTCGATGATTTTATAGGTACTCCGATGACAGGAAGCGTGGTCATGGATGCCGTCATTCCTGGGAGATGAGCAGCACCTCCTGCTCCAGCAATAATTACCTGAATACCTCTTTTGGAAGCGCTGCGCGCGTATTCTACCATTTTATCTGGTGTTCTATGGGCAGAAACGATTTGAACCTCTGCTTCGATTCCGAATGCATCTAATATGTCTTTGGCGTCTTTCATGACTGGTAGGTCAGACGCACTTCCCATGATAATTCCAACTTTAATCTGTTTCATTTTCATTCAGTTCTTTTTCCCCAGTATTGGTTTTCACCTGTTTTTTCACTGGGGGCTCGTAATTTACTGTGTGCTTAATATCTGTCAGCATTTGATCCATAGGCACCTTTATTTCTTCTTCTGTTTCTTTAACCAGTTCCGATATGTTCAAATCTTTTTTGATATCGCCTCCTGATTTTTTTATTTCATCTTTGATGTCATCAGAAGCATTTCGAATTTGATAAATTGCTTTACCCATTGTTTTTGCAATACTCGGTATACTCTTTGACCCAAAAAAAAGCAATACAAAGACGAGAATCAAAAGAATCTCACTTCCTGCGATATCATTAAGAAATAACAATGTTGCCATCGGGGACAAATTTACAACTTATTTGTATCTGAAAAAAAACAAGAAACATATGAATTTTTATATTCGACAGTTGAGACCGACCCTAAAAGTATTGGCATGGGCCTCAATAATTGTTTTAATGTCTTCACTATATCCACCACCCATTGTACATGTGATCGGTACGTCTAGTTCTTTGCTGAAATTGAAAACAATTTCATCCCTTTGCTTACACCCATTCATACTCAGCGATAGCTTTCCAAGCTTATCCGTTTCTAAAACATCCACTCCACACTGATAGAATATAAAATCAGGCTCTAGGATATTTCCAATTTCATGGAGTTGTTTTTCTAGCTTATATAGGTATTCCTTATCCCTAGTACCGTTCTCCAGCTCAAGATCTACATCCGATTTTTCTTTATGCAATGGATAATTGTTTTTGCCGTGCATACTGAAAGTATAGATGTTTTTTTCTTCGGTGCACAGGGCTGCGGTTCCATTTCCTTGATGAACATCAAGATCAATTATTAAAATTTGATTGACATGTGTATTATTTTGAAGCCATTTGGCAGCGATGACTTGATCATTCAGCAAACAGAAGCCCTCACCTCGGTTGAAAAATGCATGATGGGTTCCTCCAGCTATGTTAAAAGAAATGGCTCCTTTTAATGCACTTTCAGCTGCCATTCTCGTGCCTTCCATGATAGTCAGCTCTCTTTGAATTAGCTGATGGGTATGGACAAAGCCCGATTGTCTTTGTTGTTTTGCTGATATTTTTAATGATTGAAGATCATTCAAATAGTCTTTGCAATGAATGTTTGAAATAAATGCCTGATTTATTTTTTTAGGTACGATGATTTCATTTTCACTAATGGTTCCTTCGTGCAATAGCTGACGAGGAAGCAGATCGTACTTTTCCATTGGAAAACGGTGATTTTCTGGTAGAGGATGTACGTATATAGAATCAAATGCAATCACGGTGCTGTAACAAATGATAAACCTGAATGTTGAATGACTTAAACATATTTAAACTCATAAAGAAAGTTAAAAATGCTTAGTAAGTAGTAACGATTCTGAATAAGATCGCTTTGAATGCAAGTGTTAATTAAAAATCAAAAAAGATGAAAAAGTTAGTTTTTTTATTTATCGCAGGCTGTGGATTGGGTCTTGCGAGTTGTGGTGGTACTTCTGCCTCTGACAATCCGGATGTTGTAGTCGAAGATACATTGGATAAAGATTCCATTGCAGAACCCAAAAATGCCGAAGGAGAATCTGTTCAATTGAAAGAGGAAGAACCTCTAAAATAGGATGACAAAATCATAGTGAAAAAGAAGGTATAGGTTCGTTCTTCATCTTTAATAAAGTCCAACAAATGTTGGGCTTTTTTATTGTATCAATGGATTATTTATGTGGAATGATATACTAATATATTTTTTCGGGGGGAGCAATCATTATCCTTTTATAAATCAATGGCATTCTATTACAAATGTGATCCATAAATACATAAGTACAACAAATGATGTTGTTTATTTATGTCAGATTTGTATCTCTTCAATCTTGATTTTTTTGGTTTTGTTTATCCTTTTCTTCAGCCTTAGTTATGTACTTCATTTAATGAAGATTTTCATTACACTTGAAGACAAATGATAATTACGTATTACTTAGGATTTCTTTTACTATTCGTGCGACAGCAGGGCATACGGTAGTATTTCGTATGGTAAGATCCATGATCTGAGTTACATTTTTTCGATCTGTATGTGGATACTCTCTGCATGCCAGAGGTCTTACATCATATATTTGACAGGTATTGTCTTCATTTAAAAAAGAACAAGGCGATTGCTGTAATACGTAATCATTATCCTCATCTAGTTTTAAATATTTTTCGGTAAAACTCCCTGCTTTTACCCTCAGGTGTTTTGCAATTCTATTGATGTCAGCATTCCTGAAAATCGGACTTGTGGTTTTGCAGCAATTCGCACAGGACAAACAATCCATGGTCTCAAATTCCTTGTCATGAAGATCATTGAATTGAAGATTTAATGCTTTGGGGCCTTGTTTTTTAAGCTGATTGAGCTTTTTTCGAAAAATTTTACGGTTTTTTTTTGCCTCAGATAAGCTTTTTTGGTCTTTATTTCTCAATGAATTGTTCATGAATGGGTATCAAGTAGGTCCAAATTAATATACTTTTGGTTGAAAAACATCATATTTACAATTAAATGTATCCTGAATACCGTAAGCTATCCAACAATAAATCTTTTTACAAGATACACTCTGAAAATTCATTTGAGGAGCTTCAGCTGCTTGGCTCATCCGTCATGAGAATGACTGTTAATGCCACTAAATACCCGGAAATCATAAGGATAAAGGATATGATAGATTGCGAGCCACCATTCGAAATGAGTACAGAAGAGGAGTTTTTAAAACAAATAGATACGTAACAGAATACATAGCTTGTATTATAATCGGTAAAGATCTCCTGTATGAAGTCCTTACCGTATTTATTGGTTTTAAGTGCACTGCTTTTTTCGTTTCATTTGCCCAATGAAAAACCTGTATCAGTTAAATTCAATGCAAATCCATCTGGAAAAGAACAGATTCAAGTGATGAATTCATCCTTTGAGAAGGAGCTGATACTGTTAATAAATAATTATCGAAATGAACACGGTCTATCTTCCTTGAAGATTCACAATTCATTGATGCGAGCGAGTCGATATCATGCCGCAGATATGGCGAATGAAGATTATTTTGAGCATGCAACACATAATAGAATTGGTAATCGTTTAGTGAGAGGAATGTCTACATTTAAACGTATTAAGATGTTTTACGATGGTTTTGCAAATACCGAAAATTGTGGTGCGGGATATTCTTCACCTCAAGCCGTATTTAGTGGTTGGGTGAATAGTCCAGGTCATCATGCGAATCTCTTGAACGAGAGTGCAACTCACATGGGTGTTGGTTATTATCAAACAAATCATAGTACCTATAAAAGATATTGGGTCTTTGTTTCCTCCGTAGAGTAATAGCATATATCTAATTCTATCGTTTTTGGTCTTCTTTTAGCGCTGAATTTCGTACTTTTAGGCGCTTAAAATTTAGATTTTAGATGGAACAGGTAGCACCTTACAAACCCAAAAATAAAATTCGAATTGTTACCGCTGCGTCACTTTTTGACGGTCACGATGCAGCTATAAACATCATGAGACGTATTATTCAATCCACAGGATGCGAGGTGATACATTTGGGGCATGATCGTTCTGTTGAGGAAGTTGTAAATTGTGCAATTCAGGAAGATGCTCAAGCCATTGCGATGACTTCATATCAAGGAGGTCACAATGAATATTTTAAGTATATGTATGATTTGCTTAAAGAAAAGGGTGCGCCTCAAATTAAAATTTTTGGTGGAGGTGGTGGAACAATACTGCCTTCCGAAATAAAAGAACTTCAAGAATACGGAATTGAAAGGATATACCATCCAGATGATGGTCGTTCACTTGGCTTGCAAGGAATGATTAACGATTTGGTGGAGCGCTGTGATATTGCAGTAGGAGAGAAGCTAGAGTACAGCATAAAAGACCTAAAGGAAAAAAATGTGCCTGGTTTGGCCAGAATGATTTCTGCAGCTGAAAACTTCTCTGAAAAGCATAAAGACATTATTGAATCCTTAAGAAAGGAAGCAAGTAAAATCAATACACCTATACTAGGAATTACAGGTACTGGTGGTGCAGGAAAATCATCCTTGGTTGATGAACTCGTTCGAAGATTTCTAGTCGATTTTAGTGATAAACAAATAGCAGTTGTTTCGGTTGACCCTTCTAAGCGTAAAACAGGAGGAGCATTGCTTGGAGATAGAATTCGTATGAATTCGATAAAAAATGACCGAGTTTACATGCGATCTCTTGCAACACGACAATCAAACTTGGCACTTTCAAAGCACGTGGCTGATGCTTTAGCCATTTTAAAGGTGGCATCTTATGATTTAATTATTTTAGAGACCTCAGGAATAGGTCAATCTGATACTGAAATCTTGGACCATTCAGATGTTTCCTTGTACGTTATGACTCCAGAATATGGAGCCGCAACCCAATTGGAAAAAATTGACATGCTCGATTTTGCGGATGTTATCGCCTTAAACAAGTTTGATAAACGTGGTGCCTTAGATGCCTTAAGGGATGTGCGTAAGCAGTACCAAAGAAATCACAATTTGTGGGATTCCAAAATTGATGACATGCCGGTTCATGGGACAATCGCCTCTCAATTTAATGATCCTGGCATGAATTCCTTGTACAAGGTAATTATGGATCAAATTGTTGAAAAAACAGGTTCAGAATTGGTTTCAACTTTTGAAATTACACGTGAAATGTCTGAAAAGATATTCGTCATTCCACCTGAGCGAACAAGATACCTATCCGAGATATCAGAGAACAATAGAGCATACGACAAGTGGGTCAATGAGCAGGTTGAAGTAGCTGTTAAGCTTCAGGGGCTTGATTCTTCCATTGAAAGCTTGAAAAATTCAGATATCGAGGACAAAGACCGTTTGATAAAAAATGTTCAGGAGCTATTTGAAAAGGAAAAGCTGAATTTTGACCCTAAGAATTGGGAATTGCTTCAAAATTGGAAAGATAAAAAAGAGGCTTTCGAAAATCCAGTCTATGAATTCAAAGTAAGGGATAAAGTACTCAAGATGAAAACACATACCGAGTCTTTATCTCATTCTCAAATTCCCAAGGTAGCTTCTCCAAATTACAGAAGCTGGGGGGACATTCTGAAATGGATTTTACAAGAGAATTTCCCTGGAGATTTTCCTTATACTGCTGGATTATTTCCATTCAAAAGGGAAGGAGAGGATCCTACAAGAATGTTTGCAGGAGAAGGTGGTCCAGAAAGAACAAATAAACGATTCCATTATGTGAGTCTTGGAATGCCCGCAAAAAGATTGTCTACGGCATTTGATTCTGTTACGCTGTATGGAAATGACCCTGATTTGAGACCCGATATTTATGGAAAAATCGGAAATGCTGGGGTGTCTATTTGCTGTTTAGACGATGCCAAAAAATTATATTCTGGATTTGATTTGAGTCATCCAGCAACTTCAGTTTCGATGACAATTAATGGTCCTGCGCCGATGCTTCTTGCTTTTTTCATGAATGCTGCTATTGATCAGAATTGTGAAAAATATATAACGGAGCATGGTCTTGAAGCCGATGTTGAAAAAAAGATCAATGCCATCTACAAAAAGAAAGGAGTTGAAAGACCACAATACAATGGTGAATTACCGGAAGGTAATGATGGTTTAGGACTCATGTTGTTAGGTGTAACTGGAGATCAAGTTCTGGATAAGGATGTTTATAAGGAAATCAAAGCAAGCACCTTAAAACAAGTTCGTGGAACTGTTCAGGCAGACATTCTAAAAGAAGATCAGGCCCAAAATACATGTATATTTTCTACGGAATTCGCCTTGAGGCTAATGGGAGATGTTCAAGAATATTTTATAGACAAGGGCGTTCGGAATTTTTATTCAGTTTCTATTTCGGGATATCATATCGCAGAAGCTGGTGCAAATCCAATTACCCAGCTTGCTTTTACTTTGGCAAATGGATTTACTTATGTAGAGTATTACCTCAGTAGAGGGATGAACATAAATGATTTTGGTCCTAATTTATCTTTCTTTTTCTCGAATGGAATTGATCCTGAGTATGCCGTAATAGGTCGTGTAGCAAGAAGGATATGGGCCAAAGCACTTGGTAAAAAATATGGGGCAAATGCACGTGCGCAAATGTTGAAATATCATATTCAGACTTCCGGTCGTTCGTTACACGCACAGGAAATAGATTTTAATGATATCCGTACCACTTTGCAGGCTTTGTATGCGATATACGACAATTGTAATTCTCTACATACCAATGCTTATGATGAGGCGATTACGACACCAACGGAAGAATCTGTTCGTCGTGCAATGGCCATACAGCTCATTATCAATAGAGAGCTAGGTTTGGCAAAAAATGAAAATCCATTACAAGGCTCTTTCATCATTGAGGATCTTACAAACCTTGTAGAAGAGGCAGTTCTTATTGAATTTGATAGAATTACGGAAAGAGGTGGAGTTCTTGGGGCAATGGAGACGATGTACCAAAGGTCTAAAATTCAAGAGGAATCTTTGTATTATGAAACGCTCAAGCATACTGGAGATTTCCCAATAATTGGAGTCAATACATTTTTGAGCTCAAAAGGATCTCCAACCATACTTCCTAAAGAAGTTATTAGGGCGACTGAAGAGGAGAAAAAGTTTCAGATTTCAATGCTTGGCCATTTGAACAAAGGAAATCAAAAAGAAGTGGCAGACGGGCTTAAGGCAATTCAAGATGCTGCTGTGAATAATCAGAATATTTTCGAGGAGCTCATGGAGACCTGTAAAGTGGCCTCTTTAGGTCAAGTGACTAATGCTTTATTTGAAGTAGGTGGTCAGTATCGTCGCAACATGTAAAACTACCTGAATGAAATTTACAATTGGAGAAAGGGTTTCAATTCTTAATGAAACTGGAAGCTATCTTATTTTAGAAATAAGCGATACCAAAATAAAGGTAGAAGATGAGCATGGTTTTGATAGCGAGGTTCCAATATCTTTAATTGTAAAAACCAAACCGATTGAAAGCAGTAGAATTGTAATTAAAGATGACGAGGAATTCAATCCTGTTCGAAAAAAAAGAGACTTAAATCGAATTCCTTCTATTGACTTACATTTTGAAGCCTTAATCGAAGATGATGATCGCTACAGTTCTTATGATAAATTAAATTATCAGATTAAACGATTCAGGGAGTTTATCAACCAAAATTTAGCCAAGAGAAAAACGAAAGTCCTTGTTATTCATGGCATAGGTGAGGGTAGATTAAAAAGTGAAATTATGACCTTAATTTATAAAAGTGAGGGATACGCCATGCATGATGCCAACTATAGTCCTCAAGGAGTGGGTGCATCTTTTATAGAGATCACGCTATCAAAGGCTGAGCCTATCTAATCATTATAGGTGAAGAAAGCTCTTTTTAGCCAATAATTCATCTTCCGACTCTCGATAATCGGGGTCATCTACACAGCAGTCAACAGGACAAACTGCCGCACATTGTGGCTCATCATGAAAACCAACACATTCCGTGCATTTATCATGGGTGATATAGTAGACATCCATATCTACTGGTTCTTGAGTTTGGTCCGCTTCAATTTGATCACCGTCAAGTGTGGTTATCATGCCTTTTAGTGAAGTCCCATCTGAATATTTCCATTCGGCTCCACCTTCATAAATCGCATTATTTGGACATTCTGGTTCACATGCTCCACAATTAATACATTCGTCAGTAATCATTATTGCCATATCAAACAAATTTTGTACAAATATAAAAACGGAAATTGGAATCTTTTGTTCAATTCAGAAAAAAGATGCTTAGTATATTTGTGGCGTGAAAAAAGAACAAATAGAAATTGCTTTTAATCAGCTGGGAAAATTAATGATTCATTTTGGTGAATCTAAGGCATGGACTGGATTTGATTTAGGAGTAACGGAAGAGGAGTACAGTCAATTTAATGAGCTTATTCTTAAACAGAAGCATTACAATGGTTGGTTTACTGAAGATATGGTAAGAAAATCCTTACTAAACCTAGGTAAATTATTGGATGGAGAAAAGCTCTCCACATGGACAGAAAAGTATGAATTTGCTGAAAAACCAAAAACCATTGCCGTAATTATGGCAGGAAATATACCATTGGTCGGTTTTCATGATTTTTTAAGTGTTTTAATTTCTGGAAATAAGCT
>WTIB01000335.1 GCA_011522905.1 Crocinitomicaceae bacterium
TTCTAGGAGTAATCAGATATTATTATATAGATGGCTACTACTTCATGCCTACTTCTGTAGTTATTGTTGAGTTCTTGGCTAGTTTTTCATTTATTGTAGGTAGTCGCTTTGTGATAAAATTAATCTATTTAGAATCCTTAAAAAGTAGTGATGATTTTGAAAACATTGTCATTTATGGTGCAGGTGTTTCAGGTTTAATCACAAAAAAAACAGTACAAAACGACACCAGAAACAATCAAAAAGTAATTTGTTTTATTGATGACAATTCAAAACTTTGGGATACGAGAATTGAAGGGATAAAAGTTCATGGTCCTCACGAATTGAAGAAACTTTACGAGAAGCATAATATTGACACAGTAATTATAGCCATTCAAAATCCTAAAGCAGAAAGAAGGAAAGCTCTTCTGGATGAATGTATTGAACTCAAAATCAAAGTTCAAAAAGTTCCTAATCCTAAAAGCTGGATCAATGGTGAGTTTAGCTCAAAGCAATTTGTCAAAGCCAAAATTGAAGATCTATTAGGCCGTGAAGAAATTAAGCTGAGCGTCGAAAAAATCAATAATAAAATTTTTGGAAAAAAGATATTGGTCACTGGCGCAGCCGGTAGTATCGGCAGTGGATTAGTAAAACAAATTGCCCATTTCAATCCTGAGCTGGTGATTTTATTTGACCAAGCGGAATCTGCGCTTTACGATTTGCAATGGGATCTACGTGAGAGCTATCCAAACTTAAATTTTGAAATTGTAATTGGTGATGTCACCCATGACAAAAGGGTAAAAAACCTGATTGAATCATTTAAACCTCACATTGTATATCACGCGGCAGCATACAAGCATGTTCCATTAATGGAGCTAAATCCATCAGAAGCTGTGAAAACAAATATTCTTGGAACTAAAATATTGGCTGACCAATGTGATCAAAATAAAGTTGAAAAGTTCATTTTTATATCAACTGATAAGGCTGTTAATCCAACGAATGTTATGGGGGCAAGTAAAAGAGCAGCTGAAATTTATGTCCAAGGAAAGAATGCAAATAGCAATACTCAATATATTACAACACGATTTGGTAATGTTCTTGGGTCAAACGGTTCTGTTATTCCTCTTTTTCAGAAACAAATTGAAAATGGTGGACCAATAACAATTACTGATGAACGAATCAATAGATTCTTTATGTCAATACCCGAGGCCTGTCAGCTTGTTCTTGAGGCTGGAACTATGGGTAATGGTGGGGAAATATATGTTTTTGACATGGGAGAATCAGTAAAAATCATTGACCTAGCTAAAAAAATGATTTCCCTAAGCGGACTTACGATTAATAAAGACATTGAAATAAAAATTACTGGTTTGAGACCAGGTGAAAAACTGTACGAGGAGCTTTTGGCTAATGAGGAAAATACGATAGCAACCCATCATGAAAAGATCTTAATTGCAAAAACGAGCGTCAAAGAAAATATGAGTGAGAAAATCGATAAATTAATTGACCTCATAGATAGTCAACAAAATAATCAGCTTGTTCTGCTTCTTAAAAGTATTATACCTGAATACCTCAGTCAAAATTCCGAATACGAAGAGCTAGACAAAAATGATTGAACCTGTCAAAATACAAATTAGATTTTCAGATATCGATGTTATGGGGCATGTAAATAATGCCACGTACCTAAGCTATTTTGAATACACTAGAATGTATTATTTCGAAAAATTATTAGGACTTGAATGGAACTGGAATGAGCATGGGATTTTACTCGTTCGAAATGAGGTCGAGTACTTAAAACCCATTTTTTTGAATGATCAACCCATTATTGAAATGTTTATTGGTCAAATAGGTAACAAAAGCTTTACCTTCCATTATGAAGTACGTGTAAGGGATGTAATTTATACTAAAGCGCTATCAAAACTTGTTTGTTATAATGCCCGAGAAAAAAAGACCATTTTGATTCCAGAACTCATGAAAAAATCATTTTCACAGCTTAACAATTACAAATATTAAAATGAAGCCTTTTCAATTCTTCTTGACGGTTTCATTGCTTTGTATTTTCAGCCAGACTAGTTATACGCAAAAGACACCTTGCTTTAAAAGAAAAAAGATCTGCAATTTTCAATACCTGACAAACTGTTATGAAAAGGTTGCCTTTGATACGGCATCTAATAGATATTATTCGAGGCAAAATTTAGGAAGCTTCTTCGATGGGACTTGTACTACCTGCCACCGAAATGGTGTTGTTGAACAACAAATCACCATTAATGAAGGAAAGAGAAACGGTACCGACACTTCTTATTTTCCTTCAGGTTGCCCCTACTCCTCGCAAACATTTGTTAATGGCGTTATTCATGGTACAAGCACAAGTTATTTTGATAGTAGCAATCGAATCAAATCAAAAGTGAACCATTTTATGGGCTCCTTATATGGTCCATTCATTGTTTTCAATGAAAAAGGCGATACTCTTAAATATCAGGAATATGAAAACAATTTACTAAGCGGAATTAAAAAGGAATATTACGAAAACTCAAAACTCAAAAAAATTGTGGGATACAAGGCAGGACGGCTGAGTGGAAGTCAAATCAATTATGATGAAAACGGTAATAAACTTTTAGAGGTAAATTATCTTGATGGAATAAAACATGGATCTTGGATTTATTATTTTGATGATCAAAATATAGCAAGAACTGAATACTGGACGAAAGGTCAAAAAAATGGCTCCTTTATTACCTACAATAATCTTGGCAAAATGCTTAGTGAAAAATATTTTAAAAAGGATGTTCCTACAGGAATACATAAAG
>WTIB01000273.1:0-1192 GCA_011522905.1 Crocinitomicaceae bacterium
GTGTACGTCACGAATCCCCTCAAGTACTGTTAATAGAAAGCGGAAAGCTTTTGCATCATGCTTCTCATGCTGGTATTGATGGAGATTTAATTTTAAAAATTCATTGAATGAAGAACATGGTTAAATTTCTAAGTATCGGTCTTTTCCTTTTCATATTGTCTTGTTCAGATGAGTCAGCTGTATCGGATGCCCAAAATATTGAATTTGGCTTTGATACAATGTCTAGTCACTATTCCATCAAGAAGGGAAGTTTGCTTCAGTTTAATTGCAAGGGAGCTCATTCTATGGATTTAATTGAATTATATATAAATGAGGAGAAAGCCGAAACCTGGACAAATCCTTCTTCTGATAATTTTGAAACATTGATTTCATTGGATCTGGGTATTTATCCCATTGAAATTAGAGCTTATCAAAAGTCAAAGCTGATTTCGGCAGATGCAAGAAGGTTAATTGTAAATGCCTCGACCACACCAAAGAATATAAGTTTTGACCTTATATCAAGCCATCCTCACAATCCGACAAATTTCACTCAAGGATATGAGTTTAGTAACGGGAAATTATTTGAATCAACAGGGAACCCTAATAATGATGGCTCAACAAAAGTCGCAGAAATCAACCAAAAAACAGGTATTTCAATCCGTGAAATAGGTCAGCCGAATCCTATTTTTGGTGAAGGGATAACTATTTTAGGAAATAAAGTATATCA
Organism: Crocinitomicaceae bacterium; assembly: GCA_011522905.1. Taxonomy (GTDB): domain Bacteria; phylum Bacteroidota; class Bacteroidia; order Flavobacteriales_D; family Crocinitomicaceae; genus UBA952. The sequence continues at coordinate 707 of WTIB01000273.1, forward strand.
AATATCATGGCAAAATCAAAAGTGTTTTGTTTATGACCTTAATACTTTTGAATTGGATACCTCATATATTTATCATGGTGAGGGATGGGGTTTGTGTAATGATGGCAAATACATCATCATGTCCAATGGAACGCATGAATTGGTGTATCGGGATTCAGATGACTTTTCAGTTATTAAAACACTTTCAGTACATACGGATCGTGCAGCTGTTACGAATCTTAATGAGCTTGAGTTTTGTGAGGGATATATTTACGCAAATATATGGACAGGAGAGCAAAGACGACAGCAAGACAGTCGAATTGATTTATCTAAAATAGTCCGAATTGATGCAAGTACGGGAGTGGTTGATGGTATTATAGATATTAGAGAATTAATCGACAAATCCTTTAAAAAAGGAGTTCCGAATGGAATTGCTTATCGAAAAGCGAACAACAACTTTTGGCTAACAGGGAAATATTGGAATGAAGCCTATGAAATTTCAATTAA
>WTIB01000273.1:1292-2771 GCA_011522905.1 Crocinitomicaceae bacterium
CCCAAACTTAGCATGAGCCATTTGGGCCAAGCCGAAATGCCAAGATGACCTGGAGAAAAAGAAATCCAATAGCTTTGACCATTGTAATCTTTAAGTATTGATTCTGCTAAATTCTGTCCCAAAACCTCTGGTCGAATTTCGGAATATGGGGTAGGATGAAACGAAAACTTAGGCTGAAAGATTTGCTTTAAGAAGTATTTTTCTTGAAATAAAAATAAACTTGTACCCATTAAATTTGCCCCCATATCGCTCCATGAAAATCCCCAATTTGGACTGTAACCATCCATTATTTCTATTGCACTCAAGTAACCAAAGGAAATAGAGGCAGATAAAATCATGCTCTTGTTTTTAGAAAGGCCAGACCACCTGTATGCCTGATTCATAAGTCTGGTCAATTCATAGGAAGACATGGCATGCCCATATTTGTCCATTTGAAGCCAATTTTTTGAATCATCAAAAAAATGAAAGGACGCATCTTCATCGTTGCTATACCACAGTTGTTGAAGTCCTATGATGCTAGAAACAGCTATCGAGCCAATAGCAGAATTAGTAATAAGAAATCTTTTTGGATTTATTTTTGCTGTATCTGTATATTGAATTTGTGAGTTGGAATGCCAATACAGAGAAATACAACAAAGAAAAAATAGAAATCTCATGTTTCGAATTTAGAGAATATAATCTATAATATTGCGTTTGAATTAGTAGAGACTCTTAATTAAAAAAATCATATGGTGAATAATAGGAAAGATTGGAATGATATTAAAAGTAATGATAGCTGGTCTATTTTTAAAATAATGTCAGAGTTTGTTGAAGCTTATGATCGAATGGCTAAAATCGGTCCTTGTGTCTCGATTTTTGGTTCAGCGCGAACCAAAGAAGAAAATCCATATTATAAATTGGGCGTTAAAATTGCGAAAGACCTTTCAGAAAGAGGCTACGGGATTATTTCAGGAGGAGGCCCAGGAATTATGGAAGCAGCGAATAGAGGAGCTCAAGAAGGAGTAGGACCTTCCGTTGGATTAAATATTGACCTGCCATTTGAACAAAACCATAACCCATATATTGATCCTCCTCATAATTTGGAGTTTGATTATTTCTTTGTTCGAAAAGTCATTTTTGTAAAGTACTCACAAGCATTTGTTATTATGCCTGGTGGATTTGGTACACTAGATGAACTTTTTGAGGCATTAACTTTAATTCAAACCAAAAAAATTGCAGAGAGACCTATTGTGTTGGTCGGTAGCGAATATTGGGAAGGCTTAACATCTTGGATAAAAAAGACAATGCTGGATGTCGAGCATAATATTTCTGAATCCGATTTAGAGCTTTTTAGAGTTGTAGATACTTCCGAAGAAGCTGTGGAGTATATTGAAGAGTTTTTTAGAACAAACTCTTTATCTCCAAACTTTTAATTGTTCAAAAGACTATATATTTACAAGGTGAAACAAAAACTTAAAATATCGTTTGACCAGGTTAAGA
>WTIB01000113.1 GCA_011522905.1 Crocinitomicaceae bacterium
TCAAAATAAATACCTCACCCTAAATCATTCAAAATTTCAAATCGTATATGACAATTCTGTTCAAAAATCCAAAAAAGAAAATCTAATCGGAATGCCCTGGATAGAAGGCTTAGAGACAACGCTGAATCGACCAATAATTTTTCCTTTGCCCTAACAAAATCCAAACAGCTTTCTTCCCCAATGTTATTTTAATGTTAAGTATTTCAAAAATCTTGTTTTTGAATCTAAAAGATTGAGTACTTTTGCGCCTTCAAATTAAAAAGATAAGGATATGAAAAGTACCATTTTTGCCCTATTTACCAGCTTAACTCTAACATTAAATGCGCAGGTCCCAAATTGGACTCAGTACACCTGTGATGCCAACGAATACAGTATGTACAAAGAACTTTCCAAAGGAAAAGCCGTACTGCTGAGCTTTGCAAACCAATGGAGTCCTGCATGTGACGAAACCGCAAGTAAAACTGAAGCATTGTGGCAGGAAATGATGAGCGAAAATGTAAAGGTTTTCGGGTTTTTAAATGAGGATGCCGACTTTAATATGGCCGATTGTGATGATGCCGATGTATGGATGACAGAAAATGGTGTCACCTACCCCACTTTCATTTACGTTGAGGAAGTATTGAATAACTACATCAATAAATACACGACAAATGGTGTTGTAAACTTGCCTTGGTTATTGTTGTTCTTCCCTGATGCTGAAAATCCTGCAAACAGCACTTTGGCGTACAGTGGAAACAACGTAAATGAGGTTAATCATATTCTTCATGACCAGTGGCTTCAGAGTGTTGGATTAAATCAAGAGCATTTGCAAAACCCTTCAGTGGTCAAAATTTTGGATCCATTAGGAAGAGAGACGAGTTTTAAAGCCAATACCGCTTTAATTTACGTTTTCAGCGATGGAAGTACAAAAAAAGTATTTGTAGCAGAATAAGCGAGCCTCACCAATCAAACAATGAACATCATGAAAACAAGAATTACCATACTCCTATTGTCAATTTGTTCAATAAGTTTAGGTCAGGTACCAGACTGGACTCAAACGACATGTGACGGTACAGAATATAATATGCAAGATGAGCTGGATAAAGGAAATGCTGTTTTAATTGATTTTACGGCAATGTGGTGTACACCATGCAATAGCATTGCTCCAGTAACTGAGCAAATTTGGCAAAACTTTGATAATGGCAACAATCATTTGATGGTATTTGGATTTCTGTATCAGGATAATTCTTTTAATACTTCAGACTGTCACGACGACTTTGTATGGACAACAGCTCATAACCTAAGCTATCCAAGCTTTGTAGATATCGAAGATGTTCTTTTTGAATACGTTGAAACCTATGCTGAAAATGGCTCTGTTGGTTTTCCATGGCTTTTGCTATTCCTTCCTGAAAATAATGAGCATACAGAAAATTACCTGGCATACAAAGGACACGATATCGCCGCGGTAAATCAAATCCTTAACGATGTTTGGGCCCCACAGCTGGGAATCAGTGAAGAAGTGCATTCTGAAAAGAAATTGGTCAAAATTGTAGATCAACTTGGAAGAGAAACAGCTTATAAGCCAAACACTGCCTTAATCTATGTGTACAGTGACGGAAGCACAAAGAAAGTTTTCACGATAGAATAAGCTAAATTTTCTTTTCACTTATTGTTTTTTCGGAAAGGACGCAGAGATATCTTTCATAATTTTATCTTTACAAAAAAATGAAAATGAAAGTCATTTGTCCGAAAGAATGTAAAGAGCGCATTGCGAAAGGGGAAAGCATTGAAATTGTTGATGTTCGAGAGAATTACGAGTATGAGCACTGCAATATAGGATCCCTTCATATTCCAATGTCTGAAATCATAGAAAGACACGCTGAGCTAAACTCAGACGGTCATCTGGTCATCATGTGCAAAACAGGAAAACGTGCAGCAGCTGTTGCAAACTTACTTGAATGTGAAACGAGTCTTGAAGATGTCTGGGTCATGGAAAATGGCATAACCGGCTGGAAAGAAAAAGTGGATGCTTCTTTAAATTTGGAATAAATGGAAATCATCAATCAGCTCATTGATTTTATCCTTCATCTGGATTCCCATCTGTACACCATGATTATGGATTACGGAAACTGGATCTATCTCATACTCTTTTTAATTGTATTTGTAGAAACTGGATTGGTTGTAATGCCCTTATTACCTGGGGACTCTTTGCTTTTTGCAGCAGGTACTTTTTGTGCAGGTGTAGTTCAAAATGGTCAGACTGCTGAGTTGAATATTTTGATTGTCATACCACTTTTAATAAGTGCGGCATTACTAGGTGACAACTTGAATTACTATATCGGCAAAAACATTGGTCTAAAAGTAATGCAATGGAAAATTAAGGGACGACAAATTGTAAAACAAGCATACATAGATAAAACGCAGTCATTTTACGACAAACATGGTCCCAAAACCATCATTATTGCCAGATACGTTCCCATCGTCAGAACCTTTGCTCCATTTGTTGCCGGTGTTGGAGAAATGAAATATTATAACTTTTTAAAATACAGCATAATAGGTGCTATTACCTGGGTATTTGGTTTAACACTTTTAGGCTTCTTTTTTGGAAACCTACCTATTGTTCAGGAAAACTTTGAAATCGTCATATTTGGAATCATAGGTCTCTCCCTACTCCCTATGCTTATCGAATTCATAAAAGCCAAAATGAGAAGCAGAAAAGAATAAATGACAAACAAATTATGCATGCATAATATTTTTTATTACTTTTAAACTCTCAAAAAACAAACTTTTAAGATACTTTATATGAGTAATTCAGCATACATAGTCGCAGGTTATCGATCTGCAGTTGGAAAAGCAGGCCGCGGAGGCTTCCGTTTTTACAGACCTGATGACATTGGAGCGTCTGTTATCAAGCATTTGGTGAAAAGCCTTCCCAATTTAGATAAAGAAAGAATTGATGATGTCATCGTTGGAAATGCTACTCCAGAAGCAGAACAAGGACTCAATATGGGAAGGATGTTATCACTTATGGGATTGGATACCGATAAAGTCCCTGGAATGACGGTAAATCGTTATTGTGCATCAGGTTTAGAAACCATCGCCATAGCAAAAGCTAAAATTGAAGCAGGTATGGCGGATTGTATCATTGCTGGAGGCGCTGAATCCATGTCTGTCATGGCTATGGGAGGATGGAGAATTGTACCAAATGCGAAAGTTGGTAAAGAAAATCCAAATTGGTATTGGGGAATGGGCCTAACTGCGGAAGCTGTTGCCAAAGAGTTTAAAGTAAGTCGGGAAGAACAAGATAAATTCGCACTACATTCCCACGAAAAGGCAATTAAAGCCATTAAAGAAGGTAAGTTTAGGGATGAGATTGTTCCCATTGAAGTAGAGCACATCTTTTTGGATGAAAACGAAAAGCGACAGGTTAAAAAATATACAGTTGATACAGATGAAGGTCCGAGACCAAGTAAACTCGAAAAATTGAATGCTTTAAAACCCGTTTTTGCCCAGGGTGGATCAGTTACAGCTGGAAATTCATCTCAAACCTCTGACGGAGCTGCTTTTGTAATGGTCATGTCTGAAAAAATGATGAAAGAATTGAATATTGAACCGATTGCCCGACTCGTATCCTATGCAACTGTCGGCGTTGAACCGAGAATAATGGGTATTGGCCCTGTAAATGCCATTCCAAAAGCCTTAGATATGGCTGGATTGAAGATGAATGATTTATCTCTAGTCGAATTGAACGAAGCATTTGCGTCGCAATCTGTCGCGGTTATAAAAGAAACAGGTTTAAATCCAGAAATCGTGAATGTAAACGGAGGAGCTATTGCACTTGGACATCCACTAGGTTGTACAGGTGGGAAATTAAGTGTTCAGCTTATCAATGAAATGCGAAGAAGAAAAGGCAAATACGGAATGGTCACCATGTGTGTTGGAACTGGACAAGGTGCTGCGGGAGTAATTGAGCTATTAAAGTAAGTCCTGAAATTCTTTTTTTAGTGCCTCAACGGCAATTTCAGTAGGAAACTGTTCGACCTGAGCGACGATTTCCATTATTTTTTCAGAGAGCTGAATACTAGTGGCCTTTTCATCCATTTGATTTCCAGCCATATGTATCAATTTGATCACCTCTTCCTTCGAAGACTTCATAATCCCCCATGTTACAGGAGAAATGAAAATTTGTTGAGCAACATTGTGCTCAAATTCATTTCTAACCGATTTAGCCAGCTCTGCTTGATATAGCTTTGCGTTTAATCCCGGATTATGTGTTCTCATGATTAAACTATTAGGGTGAATTCGCTCCATCAATAACACTGACCTTTGAAAAGCATCTAGTCTGCTTGGTAAAAAGAACTCCTGCCTTTGCTTTCTAAGCTCAGTGCGGAGCTTAACAACTTCCCTAGAGCTTTGCTTCTTTAGGAATCGAAACACAATTAAAACAATAGACCCACATGTGATCAACATTATAGAAAGAAAAATTAAGGCCTTCATCATATCGTTTTTTACAAATATATATTAGTTCACAAAGAATAACGAGAAAACAAGGATAAGGATACATTTGAATCCTTAAATTTACGAAAGCAATTTTCCAAAATGAATTCAACCACAATTGTTATCGTTCTTGTCGTTTACTTTGGTTTACTCTATTTCATTTCGAGAGCTACTGGTAAAAATGACGGAAATGACGCATTTTTTGTCGGCGAAAGACAATCACCTTGGTATCTCGTCGCCTTTGGTATGATTGGTGCCTCTTTAAGTGGAGTTACTTTCATCTCTATTCCAGGATGGGTCGGAGATAATGCCAATCAATTCAGCTATATGCAGGCAGTATTGGGTTATTTTTTTGGTTACCTAGTCATTGCATATGTCCTCTTACCCATATACTACAGAATGCAAGTGGTTTCCATATACGAATACCTGGAGAGCCGATTTGGATACTATAGCCATAAAACTGGTGCGATTTTCTTTTTATTATCTAGAATTATTGGTGCCTCAGTGCGCCTCATGCTCGTTGCTGATGTTTTACAATACATATTATTCGATAATTGGGGTGTGCCTTTTGAATTTACTGTAGTGGTCTGTATTGCCTTAATATGGCTTTATACCAATCGAGGGGGAATCAAAACAATTGTATGGACGGATACCCTACAGACAGGTTTTATGTTGATTTCTGCAGCACTAACCATTTATTTTATTAAAGATGCTTTATCGATAGAATCTCATACAGGAATTATTCAAACGGTCGCTGACAGCTCATACTCGAAGATTTTCTTTTTTGATGACATCAACAGCAGTAACCACTTTCTCAAGCATTTTCTTGGCGGAATCTTTATTACAATAGGTATGACTGGATTGGACCAGGACATGATGCAGAAAAACTTGAGCTGTAAGAACATTGGTGAGGGACAAAAAAACATGATTTCAATGGCCACAATTCTTGTTTTTGTTAATCTTCTCTTTCTTTTTCTTGGAGCCCTACTCTATTTATATGCACAACAACACCATATTGCATTTGAACGACCAGATCGATTATTTGCAGCTGTAGCTACTCACGAAGGCATGTACCCCGTTGTTGGCGTCCTCTTCATTCTAGGACTAATTGCCGCAGCCTATTCGAGTGCTGACTCAGCACTAACCTCATTAACAACATCCATCTATGTTGATTTATTACCTAAACAATTTAAATCTGAAGAGAAAGGGTTAAAAACGAGAAAAACATTACATATTCTGGTTTCCGGAATCATTATCCTTTCCGTGATTCTTTTGCATCACCTCACCGACGAGTCCGCGATTGGACTTCTTATGAAATGTGCAGGATTCACCTATGGTCCCTTAATAGGCATATTTTTCTTTGGAATACTTTTCAAAAGTAAAATCAATGACCTTGCGATTCCCTTTGTGAGTATCATATCTGCATTTATCACATTTGTGATTTGGTACTACTCAACCGGAGCTCCGGGAATTCCTAAAGGAGAATTGGGAATACTTGGAGCGTATCGATTTGGATTTGAAATTATTATATTAAATTCCTTGCTTACCTTTATACTATTAATTGCGGTATCGAAAATCAATTCATTACGAAGAACATGAAATTCAATTTAAGTGACAACGGATTACATTTGACTTTTGCTCCAATGAGCCTCACAAGACCTATTGGAGATATTCGAATGGGTTTATTCACAAATAAGGAAAGGTACCAAATGTATTTACCGGATGCTGAAATAGGTTTTCTCACTGAGTCATATTTATCAAAAAAATTTAATAGTGTTCAGAGTGCACTGACCGTAAATGCTAATGTGATTCCCAATGAAGATCTTATCGCAGCCATAAGTAATCTAGAAAATAACCAGTCACTAATTCTTGAAGACTATATCATTGCAAGCCATGGAGATGGTAATGAAAAAGTGAAATTTATTGGGGAAAAGCCAGTTATATTAATGGAAAGATGGAATATTTTTCAGTTCAATCACCTGGTATTGAAACAAGATTTCATGGCATATACGGCAAACAAAATAAGTCAAAAACTTTCATCTACAAATACGCTAATAGGTAATCCATCGGATTTGTTTATCGAGGAAGGCGCATTTGTTGAAGGAGCAATACTCAACACCAACGATGGTCCCATTTACATTGGGCGAAATGCTGAAGTAATGGAAGGAAGTCTTATTAGAGGTGGCCTCGCCTTATGCGCACATGCAAGTCTTAAACTTGGAACCAAAGTGTATGGAGCTTCAACGATTGGACCTAACTGTAAAATTGGTGGAGAAATAAATAATGTAATCTTTCAGGCATATTCAAATAAAGGCCATGATGGCTTTCTCGGCAATTCAATTATTGGCGAATGGTGTAATCTTGGTGCGGATACAAACACTTCCAATCTGAAAAACAACTATTCCAATGTAAAAACCTATTCATACGAAGCAAAGACCGAGGTGCATACTGAAGTACAATTCATGGGACTTTGCATGGGAGACTTCTCAAAATCAGGTATTAACACCATGTTCAATACCGCAAGCACGGTGGGTGTGTCTTGTAATGTTTTTGGAAGTGGATTTCCAGCAAAATATATTCCAAGCTTTTCTTGGGTCAATTCATTGCATATGGAGGATTTTAAATTGGATAAGGCAATTTCTTCAGCCAACAATATGATGATTAGAAGAGATCAAAAATTAAGTAGCATGGATGAGGAAATCTTTGCACATTTATCAAAAAACAAGACATAACACAAGACATTTTTTCTTGATTTGATTCTTGGCACAGCTCTTGTCGTATTAGAAGAGAGTCTGATAAATATGATAATGGCTCTATAATTAAGACAAAAAATGACAGATTGTCATAACATCAATATATGAACGACTTTTTTGAACCCTCCTTACTAGATTTCTCAGGATTTGAATCCGATGCAGAATTTATTCCATTGACAACCGCTGAGGAAGAAGAAAATGTGAACAAACAAACCTTCCCGGAGCATCTTCCTATTCTTCCGTTACGAAACAATGTACTTTTTCCTGGTGTGGTAATTCCTATTACCGTAGGAAGAGATAAATCCATTAAGCTAATTCAAGAGGCGAATAAAGGAAATAAAATCATTGGCGTTGTTTCTCAAAAAGACCAAGAGGAAGAAACACCAGAATTTAAAGACCTTCATAAAACGGGAACAGTTGCACAAATTGTAAGATTGTTGAAAATGCCAGATGGCAGCTCAACAGTTATCATTCAAGGGAAAAGAAGATTTGAAATGATTGAAGCCATTCAAACGGAACCCTTTTTGACAGCTTCAGTCAAAATTTTAAATGAACAGCCATTTGATCAAAAGAATAAAGAATTAAATGTGATGTTTAAAACCATTAAGGATCTGGCTCTTCAAATCATTAAGGACAGTCCAAATATTCCTTCCGAGGCTCAATTTGCGATTAAAAATATAGATAGCCCAACATTTCTTGTAAATTTCATTTCTTCCAATATGAATGCGGATGTTTCTAAAAAACAAGAAATGCTCGAGGAAATGGATCTGAAAACAAGAGTGATGAAAGTTCTTGAGCACCTCTCAGCAGAAGCCCAAATGCTAGAGATGAAGAATGAGATTCAAAATAAGGTCAGAAAAGATTTAGACAAGCAACAACGTGAATACTTTCTTCACCAGCAAATGCGTACTATACAAGATGAACTTGGCGATAATCCTCAGGATCAAGACGTAAGAGAATTTCGAGAAAGAGCTGAAAAGAAAAAATGGAATTCAGATGTACAAAAGCTTTTCTTTAAAGAGCTAGACAAACTTCAGCGCATGAATCCTCAGGGGGCAGAATACACGGTACAGATGAATTATATCGATACCATGCTAGATCTTCCTTGGGATGAATTCTCAAAAGACAATCTCGATTTGAAAAGATCAAGAAAAGTGCTAGAAAAAGATCATTTCGGACTTGAAAAAGTGAAAGACAGAATTCTTGAATACCTAGCGGTTCTGAAAATCAAGGGGAATATGAAATCACCCATTCTTTGTTTCTGTGGACCTCCAGGAGTTGGAAAAACTTCATTAGGAAAATCCATTGCAGAGGCTCTTGGAAGAAAATATGTGCGAATGTCACTAGGAGGATTACATGATGAATCTGAAATCCGAGGTCACCGAAAAACCTATATTGGTGCAATGCCAGGCCGTATCATACAAAACCTTAAAAAAGCAGAAACCGCAAACCCTGTATTTGTTTTAGATGAAATTGACAAACTAGGGCGTAGCAATCACGGAGACCCCTCCTCTGCCCTTTTAGAAGTTTTAGATCCAGAACAGAATAATGCATTTTACGATAATTATATCGAAACGGAATTTGATTTATCCAATGTGCTTTTTATCGCTACAGCAAATTCTTTAGCTACCATTCAAGGACCGTTAAGAGACCGTATGGAAATCATTGAGGTCAATGGTTACACAATGGAAGAAAAAGTTGAAATCGCAAGCCGGCACTTATTACCCAAACAAATAAAGGAGCATGGTATTGCAAAAGACCAAATCAAATTAAGCAAGCCGGTTCTTAAACAAATTATTGAAGAATATACCAACGAGTCAGGTGTTAGAGGATTAGACAAGGTTATAGCAAAGCTTGTTCGTAACAGAACAAGACAAATTGCAATGGAAGAATCCTTTGATAACAACATAATCGCTAAGGATTTATTTGATGTACTTGGCGCTGGTCGATCTAAAATCAAAAATATTGACCACAAGTCTCTTGGAGTGGTAACCGGATTGGCATGGACAAGTATTGGTGGGGACGTACTTTTTATTGAATCAAGTATTACCAAAGGTAAAGGAAAACTCACCTTGACAGGAAATTTAGGAGATGTAATGAAGGAATCAGCCATTATTGCTCTTGAATACCTTAAAGCGCATGCTGAAAGCATTGGCTTAACCCAATCTGAATTTGATTCACATAATGTTCATATACATGTTCCTGAAGGAGCAACCCCGAAAGATGGGCCGAGTGCAGGAATAACAATGCTCACATCATTGGCATCAATTTTTGCAAAGCAAAAGGTTAAAAAGAATCTCGCAATGACCGGTGAAATCACCCTTCGAGGTGATGTACTTCCCGTAGGTGGAATCAAAGAAAAAATACTTGCGGCAAAGAGATGCGGTGTCAAAGAAATTATACTTTGCGCAAAGAACAAGCAAGATGTCGATGAAATAAAAGAACGATATCTAAAAGGCTTAAAGTTCCATTATGTAGAGAAAATGTCAGAAGTTTTAGAGATTGCCTTAGTCTGAAGGATATAAGCATCTATATGCTTTTCAAGATAGGAAAATCCGTATTATTTGCCCTCTGCCTTTAATACAATGATGAAAGTGTAGAAGATAATCTTAATATCGAGAGAAAGGCTTCTATTTTTGAGATATAGTAAATCATATTTCATTCGTTGCAGCATCTGATCCACATTTTCAGCATATCCAAATTTCACCTGTCCCCAGGAGGTAATACCTGGTCGAACTTTCGTCAATTGATTATATTGGGGTTGTATTTTGGCAATCTGATCAATATAGAATTGTCGCTCTGGCCTTGGACCTACAATAGACATATCTCCAATTAGAACATTAATAAATTGTGGAAATTCATCCAGCCGGGTTTTTCGCATAAATTTTCCAACTTTCGTTATTCTGGGGTCATCTTTAGAAGAAAGCTGTGGACCATTTTTCTCAGCATTCATGACCATTGTTCTGAATTTTATAATCTTAAAGGTTTTACCGTTCTTACCTACCCTATCTTGAAGAAAAAATACAGGCCCAGGTGAAGACAATTTGACTGCAATAGCAGAAAATATATAAAATGGTATCAAAATAATAACAGCAATTAATGACAGTATAAAATCCATAGCGCGTTTGACCACTCTCTGCCATATAGGCATTGCATCAGAAATAATCTCGAGTAATAAGGCACCATAGATATTTGTCATCTTAACCTTTCCCGAAAGGATAACATAGGTATCAGGCAAAGATTTAATACGCGCTTTACCATCATCAATTTTTAACAAAATATTCATGAGTTTATTATGCTCAGAACTCTCAATTGCAATAATGTATTCATCAATATCGTATTGTTCTTTAATTTTCTCAAGGTCCTCAAAGTGACCAAGATATGGAATAATATCATCCAGCTTTCTGTCATTTCCATTCATGTTCACATAGCCAATGAATGAATTAACATTCTTTGAATTTTTTTGAATCTC
>WTIB01000274.1 GCA_011522905.1 Crocinitomicaceae bacterium
GGAATTCATAATGTGCTTAATGCTTTATCATGCATTATCTTAATGGAAAAGATTGGCCTTTCTTATCCTGAAATTAAAAAAGGGCTTGCTTCTTTTAAAGGTGTGAGAAGAAGATTTGATGTTCATATCAAGACTGAAAAATTAATGTTTATCGATGACTATGCTCACCATCCTGAGGAGCTTAAGCTACTTATTGATTCGTTAAAAATGATGTTTTCCGATCAAAAATTGATTGCTATTTTTCAACCTCACTTATTTTCTAGAACGAAGGATTTTGGAACTGAATTTAGTGAACAACTTTCTCGTTTTGATGAATTATATCTACTCCCCATATATGCGGCAAGAGAAAAAGAAATCATTGGTATATCTAGTGAATGGCTTCTTGCAAAGGTTGATTTAAAATTGAAGAGACTTGTTGAGCCAACAAAGGTCCTTGAAATAATGAAGGAAACTAAGGAAGGAGTGGTGTTGACCATTGGTGCTGGAGATATTGACCGATTGGTTTCGCCGTTGAATAAAATATTGCGCCAAAATATTATACAAGAGGCATGAAATTATGGGTGAAAATAGCACTATGGATTTTCTTATTTACAGGAGTAATACTTGTTCTTTATTTTGGAAATGAGAAAGAAATGAGTGAAACCGTAAAGGCTCCACAAATAAATATAAAGGTGAATGGGCCCGATACCTTTCTAACTAATCAAGAACTGATATTAAGGTTAAAAAATGCAGGTCTTTTATTTGAAGGGCAAGTCCATGAAAAACTAAATATCAACAAGATCGAGTCTTTTGTATTAAAAATGCCAGAAGTTCGACGTGCTCAGGTGTATAAAAGAATCAACAATGAATGGGATATTGAAATCGAATTGATTAAACCAATCGCTAGAATTTTTAATAATTCAGGTGAAACATACTACCTCGATGCCGATGGAAAAAAAATGAAAAGGTCTGATTTACACACGGCGCGTATTCTCGTTTTTACCGGAAATATTCACGATAAATTTAACACGGAAAATGCTATTTCAATTATCAACAACGACTCCTTGAAAAGTATTCGAGATATTGACGATATCTTTCACATTTCAAATTATGTTTGTAATGACCCCTTACTGCAATCTTTAATAGGCCAAGTCTATTTAAATGAAAACAAAGAATTCATTATGATTCCGGTCTTAGGGGATCAAAAAATTGTTTTTGGAAAAGCTCATTCAGCAAAGCAAGTAAGGGAAAAATTCCAAAGACTCAAGGTTTTTTATAAAGAAGCAATCCCATACGAAGGGTGGAGTAAGTACAGTGAAATTAGTTTGAAATATGAAGGACAAATCGTTTGCAAAAGAGTCGCCTCAGAATAAATCAAAGTCTATTGTAGTTGGACTTGATATCGGTACCACGAAAATTGCCTGTTTTGTTGGTGTGAAGAATGAGCATGGAAAAATCGAAATCATTTCGATGGGTAAAAGTAAATCTTTAGGTGTAAAAAAAGGTGTTGTTTTTAACATTCAGGAAACGATTGACTCCATTGAAAAAGCCATTATTGATACCCAGAAAAATGTAAAAGATGGTGATTTGGTGCTGAAGCATGTCATTGTTGGAATTGCAGGACAGCATATAAGAAGTATGCAGAATAGGGGTAGCTACACCAGAAAGAATCGAGACGGTGAAATTTCGAAAGCTGATATCGCAGAATTTGTAAATGACATGTACGGGCTTGTCATGAATCCTGGAGAGGAAATTATTACGGTCATTCCTCAAGAATACAATGTTGATGGAGAAATGGGTATAAAAGATCCGGTTGGAATGGCAGGCGTACGAATGGAAGCCAATTTCCATATTATCACAGGTCAGGTGAGTAATGTGAAAAACATATACAATTGTGTGGAGAGAGCAGGATTGCAAATTGATGATGTTATTTTGGAACCCATCGCCTCAGCTGATGCCGTACTCAATGAAGAAGAAAAGGAGGCAGGTATCGTGTTGGTAGATATTGGTGGCGGTACGACTGACGTAGCGATTTTTCATGAAGGAATCATTCGACATACGGCGGTAATTCCTTATGGTGGTAATGTCATTACACAAGACATTAGAAAAGGATGTAAGATTTTAGAGGTGTATGCGGAAAAGTTGAAGGTTTCGTTTGGTAGTGCTCTTGCTAAAGAGAGTAGTGAGCTCGAAGTTGTTGCCATACCGAGCTTAAAAGGTCAGCCACCCAAAGAAATTACTGTTAAAAATCTAGCTCATATTATAGAGTCAAGAATGACGGAAATAATTCATTTGGTAAAGCAACAAATTGATAGCTCCGGCTATGCTGATGAAATTATCGGAGGAATTGTTATTACGGGTGGAGGATCAAAGCTTAAACACCTCACACAGCTTTTTGAATATCACACAGGAATGTATTCTCGAATAGGATACCCATGCGAACATTTGGCTAATGAAAATAATAAAGATTTAATGAGTCCAATGTATTCTACAGGAATAGGATTGGTTTTAAAAGGATTTGAAGCAGGTAATTCAATGAGAATTGTCAAAACAGAAGGAGAAGAGCAAGAACCCGAGAATAGAGGGCCGTTCTTTAAAAAAGTGCTAGATAGTATGAAAGATCTTTTTGTTGATGAGGAAAGTGATAAAGAATAAATGAGAATTAAAATATAGGATTATGGATTTTGCAATGCCCAAAGAAAACAGTTCAGATATTAAAGTAATTGGTGTTGGTGGCGGTGGCGGAAACG
Organism: Crocinitomicaceae bacterium; assembly: GCA_011522905.1. Classification (GTDB taxonomy): domain Bacteria; phylum Bacteroidota; class Bacteroidia; order Flavobacteriales_D; family Crocinitomicaceae; genus UBA952. The sequence goes on from WTIB01000274.1 coordinate 2,730, forward strand.
CTGTCAATCATATGTT
>WTIB01000135.1:0-5821 GCA_011522905.1 Crocinitomicaceae bacterium
GTGCTGCCATCTGGGTTTTTAAAGTCAGGATGGTTGAAGTCAATTCCTTGGTCCACAATACCAACAATGACTCCTTTTCCCGTGTAGGCGGTATCGAGTCCACCAAAACCAGCATGAACCTGATCTGCTTGATGCCGCACAACAGCAGAGTCAGACATTGCCTCAGGAATTGATAGGTCCTGATATATTCCATTTACTTTTCCAGAATTCTGAGCCGAGTTCATTAAGGACATGTCCATATTAACAATTATAAAGGTTTTGTTTTGAAATATTATGGGAATATGATGTGCTGAGATAAATGCTTTGTTGTTTTCGTTATTGGCTATAGCAAATGGAGTAACCCCAGATACTTCTAATGTTGAACTTTTGGAGAGCTTAGGGTGAAAAAAAGACTTTTGCGCATTTGAATAATAAATTGAAGTCAGAAAAAATAAGATGAAGAGATATTTCATGGTATAATAATTGATAAGTGCAAATAATGGATTAATTTCGTGTTCTAAAAATACGAGAAATCGTTCATTAAAAAAAACAAATAAAGAATATTAAAAAACTAAACTAATGAAAGTATTTAAAAGAATGTTAACCTTGCTATTTATCTCTTTTTCAGCTCTTTCTATTGCGCAGCCAATCGAGGGGACTTTAAATTGGTATAATCAAGAAGGTCAAGGAATGTACACAGAAAAGGCCTACAACTACCTCAAAAAGAAAAAGTCACAAACGGTAATTGTTGGTGTGATTGATTCGGGAGTGGATATTGAGCACGAAGATTTGAAAGGTCAAATCTGGGTGAATGAAGATGAAATTCCAAATAATGGTATTGACGATGACAACAATGGTTACATAGATGACGTTCATGGTTGGAACTTTCTTGGAAATGCCAAAGGAGAGCATGTGAATGATGCAAGGCTTGAAAAAACCAGAATTTTAGCTCAGCTTAAGGATAAGTATGATGGTATTGATCCAAATTCGATTGCTCAAGATGAGGAATACAAATTATACCTTCAAGTAAAAGAAGAGGTTGCAGCGGATAGAGCGCAATTTGAGCAATACATGGATATGATTGATCAGCTTCCTAAAGAAGCTCAAGATTACATCCGTTCTCAAATGGACTATAATCTTAATGTAGATTTTGATGATAGAAGCTTGATTGGAGATGATCCAGATGACTTTACGGATACCAATTACGGAAATAATGATGTTGAAGGACCAGATGCATTACACGGAACACATGTTTCTGGAATCATTGGTGCTTTGAGAGGAAATGGTCTAGGTGGAGACGGAGTCGCTGAAAATGTGAAAATCATGTCTTTAAGGGCAGTGCCCAATGGTGATGAATTTGATAAGGATATTGCTTTGGCAGTTCGTTATGCGGTTGATAATGGAGCAATGGTCATCAATATGTCATTTGGAAAAGCCTATTCTCCACATCAAAAAGAAGTATATGAGGCATTCAAATATGCAGACTCAAAAGGTGTTTTGTTGATTCATGCTGCGGGTAACGATGCGAAAGACATCGATGTTGAACCCAATTACCCAACTTCGATGTATAGCTTCCAGACTGAGCCTTTAGATCACTTTGTAACGATTGGTGCTTCTACAAAAAACAAAGGTGAAGAGATGGTGGCGTCTTTCTCTAATTATGGCGTAAAAGGAGTTGATGTGTTTGCACCTGGATTTGAGATATACAATACGATTCCACAAAGTAAATACAGAAACCTACAAGGAACCTCAATGGCTGCTCCAATGGTTGCTGGTGCTGCTGCAATGCTGAAGTCATACTTCCCTGAGCTTTCTATGAAAGAAATTAAAGAAGTCCTTTACAGCACTTCTGTAAGATATCCTAAAGTAGATGGATTTGCAGAAAAGTCTGTTACTGGTGGAGTGATTAATATTTATAACGCTGCAAAAGCGTGTAAGAAGCTTGCAAAGAAAAAATAAACATGAGGAATATTTTATTCCTTTTCTTTGCTTTCATGCTGTCTGTCTCATTTTCACAGCAAAAGAAAGCACTCAATAATATCATTGATGAATGGCATCAAAATGCGGCGAATGCCGCATTTGATGCTTATTTTGACATTACTTCAGACGATTTTGTGTTCTTGGGTACGGCTCCTGAGGAACGCTGGGAGAAAAAGGATTTCATGGCTTTTTGCAAGCCTTATTTTGATAAAAAATCTACTTGGGATTTTAAGCCTTCCGATAGACGATGGAACTTTTCCGAAGATGGAAGTACGGCATGGTTTGATGAGTCCTTAGAAACATGGATGCAAGGCTGTCGTGGAACGGGAATTTTATCTAAGAAAGAAGGGAAGTGGTTCTTATCCTATTACAATCTCCATGTGCTTATCGAGAATGATAAGATTCAAGAATTTATTTCGCTGAGAAAAAAGCCATAAATGTCTTTTAAGAATAATGATTTAAAAGGTCTTCAAATCGAATTTAAGGAAGCCTTAGGACCTCGATTTTCGCTATCTGAAATCAGACTGTTTTGGCGAGAGTCTTTACGTCATTTTTTTGGAATTACTCCCTCAGATTTAATGCTCTCCCAGGACCGAATTTTTTCTCCTGATGAAAGTACACTTTTATTTCAGCTAGTAAATCGATTAAACTTAGGAGAGCCTTTTCAGTACCTTATCGGTGAGATTGAGTTTTATGGCTTACCATTAAAGGTAGATCAGCGGGCCCTGATTCCACGTCCTGAAACAGAAGAGCTTGTCGATTGGATTGTGAACGGACATCATTTAGAGGTATCCAATATTCTTGATATATGCAGTGGAAGCGGATGTATTTCATTAGCGCTATCTCATCATTTTCAAAAAGCCAATGTACTTGGCGTTGAATATTCTAAAGAGGCTTTAGAACTTTCAGAGGAGAATTCGATGGCCCTTAAGCTGCCAGTAAATTTTATTGAAGGTGATGTATTGGAAGAAACCTCATTTAATAATCTATTGAAGGAACAGGTGAATAAAAATGGTGCATTTGATATTGTGGTTTCCAATCCTCCGTATATTCCAATCCAAGACAAGGCGAAAATGGAGTCCAATGTATTGGATTATGAACCTGAGCTGGCTCTTTTTGTGCCAGATGAAGATCCTTTGCTTTTTTACAGGAAAATCTCGGAATCTATATTTCCATTTTTATCAACAAACGGTGCCTTGTATTTTGAGTGCCATTATTTGTATGTAGAAGAGGTGAGGGAATTGCTCGTTCAAATGGGGTATCAGCATGTTGAAAAAAGACAAGATTTACAGGGTAAATGGCGCATGTTGAAAGCGCAAAAATCGTAATTTTAAGTTATGAATGTTGAGGTAGCGGCAAATAGGGTCAAAGAGCTTTCTGATCTGTTGCATCACTATAATTATCTGTATTACGTAAAGAATGAATCTGCTGTAAGCGATTATGAGTTTGATCAGCTTCTAAAGGAGCTTGAAGGACTTGAGCAGCAGTTTCCGGATCTTGCTGATGAAAATAGTCCAACAAAGCGCGTGGGAGGAGACATTACCAAGAATTTTGAGACCGTTAAGCATAAATATCCCATGCTATCCTTATCCAACACCTATTCCAAGGAAGAAATTGTTGAATGGGAGGAGCGCATCAAAAAAACCATCGAGAGTGACATCGAATATGTTTGTGAGCTCAAATATGATGGTGTGGCTATTGGCATTCGTTATGTAAATGGTATTTTTCATTCTGCGGTTACACGCGGAGATGGAACGCAAGGTGAGCTCATTTCACCAAATGTAAGAACCATAAAAGCCATCCCTTTAAAGCTCAGTGCCCCATACCCAGATGATTTTGAAATAAGAGGTGAAATATTCATGCCTTTACAGGAGTTTGAAAAACTCAATGAAGAAAGAAAAAAGAATGAGCTTGCTCTGTTTGCGAATCCAAGAAATACTGCTTCGGGAACCCTGAAGCTTCAAGATTCTGGAATAGTAGCCGATAGAAATTTGGATTGCTTTTTATACGGCTTGTATCAGGATCGAGCTGAGCAGACCAATCATTTTGATGCCGTCTCATTTGCAGGAGAGATGGGTTTTAAAATTCCGCGATTGGAAGAAAAAATGATATCCAAGGTTTCTAATGTGGATGGAATTCTTGACTTTATTGCCTATTGGGATGAAAAGCGAAAAGACCTGCCATTTGAAATTGACGGTATCGTGATTAAGGTCAATTCATACCGACAGCAGGAGGAGCTTGGATATACGGCAAAGTCACCACGTTGGGCGATATCCTTCAAGTTTAAAACGGAAAGGGTTGAAACGCAGCTTCAGTCTGTAAGCTATCAGGTAGGTAGAACCGGAGCGATTACACCTGTGGCCAATCTTGAACCGGTTTATCTGGGAGGAACAACAGTGAAGCGTGCCTCGCTCCACAACGCTGAACAAATGGAAAAGCTTGATTTACACGAAGGTGATTATGTATTTGTGGAGAAGGGAGGCGAAATTATACCAAAAATTGTTGATGTCAATGAAGATAAAAGAGCTGAAGGGGCTCGAGTGATTCAATTCATTGCTCACTGTCCAGCTTGTTCGAGTGTGCTCGCTAAGGAAGATGGTGAGGCACAACATTATTGCCTAAATGAAAAGGCTTGTCCTCCACAAGTCAAAGGTAAAATTGAACATTTCATTAGTAGAAGGGCCATGAATATTGATGGACTTGGCGCTGAAACTATAGATGCCTTGGTTGAGGCAGGATTTATCAGAAATATCTCTGATTTGTATTCACTATCATATGAGCAATTGCTGTCTATGGATCGAATGGCAGATAAATCTGTTCGAAATTTACTTGATGGACTTGAGGCATCCAAGGCCATGCCTTTTGAAAAAGTACTTTTCGGACTTGGGATTCGTTTTGTAGGAGAGACGGTGTCTAAAAAATTAGCAAAGGCATTTAAATCTATCGATGCCATCATTTCAGCGAGCTACGATGCGCTTGTAGAAACCGATGAAATAGGAGAGAAGATTGCTCTATCGATTTCCAATCACTTTAAGGATCAAGATAATGTTGATTTGATTCAGCAATTGAAGCTAGCGGGTTTGTGTTTCGAAAAGGAAGATGAAGGAATGGATTCTGACCTTTTAGCGGGATTGAGCATTGTTATTTCGGGAACCTTTAATCAATATTCTCGTGATGAAATCAAAAAAATGATTGAAATGAATGGAGGAAAAAACAGCTCCTCTATTTCAAAAAAGACAAGTATTTTAGTGGCAGGAGAAAATATGGGGCCTTCAAAATTGAAGAAGGCTTCTGATTTGAATATTGAGATCATTAATGAGGAGGAATTTTTAAATCGCATTAAGAAATGAAAGCGCTCAACATCTGGAATCAAACCAAGTCATTGCTTGTTACCTATAATTTTAAGGATGAGGATGATATCAAAGGTTTTAGAAGTGCGCTAGATAAGCAGCTCAATAAGAGTACCATAGAACGCGTGATAATCATTGTTAATGTGCCTCGAGGTATAGACAAAACAAAGCTGTCACCACATTTTTTGATTTATTATAATTCTCCATCAGATTATAACTGGCTTGGAAAGCTCAAAGATCATCAGCTTTTAACGGAACTCAAGCGGTCATTCGATTTAATGCTTTCTTTTGGCAAGGTGCCCAGAAAAATAGAGCGATATTTGAATAAAATGGATATTTTGAAAAAGATTTTGGTCAATGCAGAGCTTACCAATGACCCAAGCTATGAGCTGGAATTGAATTCGGCCTCAGAAAATCCTGCAGAGATTATAAATTTTGTTATTGAAACCCTTGAAAAAATAGATGTCAATGAGTCATAAATTTAAAGGTGTAGGTGTAGCCCTGGTTACCCC
>WTIB01000135.1:5921-10683 GCA_011522905.1 Crocinitomicaceae bacterium
TATTACAATAAGCCTTTACAAAGAGGAATCGTAGCTCATTATAAAGAAGTTGCAGCGCATACTGATTTGCCAATCATCCTGTATAATGTACCGGGAAGAACAAGCTCAAATGTCAGTGCTGAAACCACGCTTGAGCTCGCTGAAGTCGACAATATTGTTGCCATGAAAGAGGCTTCTGGAGACTTTGACCAGATCATGCAGATTGTTAAATACAAACCTGATAATTTCACCGTACTTTCTGGTGACGATGCCATAACACTGCCCTTAATATCTGTTGGGGTTGAGGGCGTAATATCCGTTGTGGCTAACGCGCTTCCAGAGCGATTTAGCAATATGGTGCATTCTGGAATTTCAGGTGACTTTGCCACGGCGAATCAGGAGCATTATGACCTTTTGGAAATTACCAAATTGATGTTTGCAGAGGGCAATCCTGGTGGAGTCAAGGAATCTTTGGTGTTTCGAAATATTTGTAGCAATCACATGCGAATGCCCTTAGTGCCTGTTTCAGATGACCTGCGTTCAAAAATCAATGATCAAATGAAAGTACTTATGGGATGAAAAAGCTGCTGCTGATATCGGGGTTATTTGGTCTTTTGGCTTGTCAAACACAAGAAAAAGAAAGGAATAATCAGGTGTCATCAATCCCGGAAGCCACAGCTGAAGAACCCATAGTAATTGATAGAGGTCCTGTAGAATTTAATGGGCTAATCGATGCTCAAAGCCTCAATGACCAGATTTATTGTGAGCTTAAGTACGCTTCCGAGGATAATTTTATGGGATTTCAGCTTTATAAAAGCATCAAGCGTCCTTATCTTCAGCCGGATGTTGCTGAACGTCTTTCCAAATGCCAGGATTACCTGACTGAAATTGATTCCACTTTGCATTTATTGATTTATGATGCAGCGCGGCCCGTGAGTGTGCAGAGGCTTATGTGGAAAGCTTTAGATACTATTCCTCCAGTGGAAAGGGGAAAGTATGTTTCAAATCCTGGGCATCGAAGCCTTCATAATATGGGAGCGGCAGTTGATATTACCATTTGTAATGATGAAGGTATTCCTTTGGATATGGGAGCACGTTTTGATGAGTTTGCAGAGATTGCCTACCCGAGAATGGAGGCTCATTTTCTAAAAACAGGAGAACTTAGCCAAGAGCAATATCAAAGCCGCTTACTTTTACGCAGTGTTATGAAGAGTCAAGGATTTCGTCAATTACCGACAGAATGGTGGCATTACAATGCCTATTCGAGGGATGTGGCTCGAACCAAGTACAAGGTGCTAATGGAAGAGCCCGATTCACTTACAAATCATTAAATTTGAATGAATTAAGCACTTCTCATGTCTGTCAAAGAAAAAAATAAGCTTCAGTATTTTCAGCGTTACCTTTTAAAAATCAATTCCATTTCTCGGAATCCCATTCCTTTTTTTATGTCCATCATGAAAAAGCATGGCACCATGGTGGATGCTTATTTTCTCAAGCGCTTTTATTTGACGACAGACCCTGAAGTCATCAGGTATATTTTTCAGAAAAACAATAAGAATTACGTCAAAACCAACCGTACCATCGATCCGGTAAGAGAGCAGATTGGAAATGGCTTACTCACCTCTGAGGGAGCCTATTGGCTAAAACAGAGACGTTCAATCCAGCCAGGATTTCATCGAAAGAGGCTAGAGGACATTTCGATTACTATGGTCAATGAAATCAATGCCTATATGGACGAAGTATTGGATGTTTATGCTGCCAATAATGAATCTTTTGTCCTGGATAAAGAAATGATGCATCTGGCGTATCGACTGGTCTCCAAATCATTATTTGGAAGTGAAGTAGCTGATGAAAAGCTAAAGCTCATGGATAAAGCCATTAGTGAGGGACAGGAATACACGGTAGATTTGATCAGAAGACCTTATCTCAGGTTTTGGCTTCGGCTCAATGGAGAATTTAAAAAGAACCAGGAAAATAAAAGGATGTCCCAAGAGCTGATTATGGATATCATCAACGAAAGAAAGAAAGCCACCACGCCCCAAAATGACCTACTTCAAATGCTTTTGGAGACAGAGTATGAGGATGGCTCAAAGATGACAGATGAGCAGCTATTGGACGAGTCGTTGGTATTGTACGTGGCTGGTCATGAAACCACGGCCTTAGCGTTGACCTGGGCCATTTATCTTATTTCGACCCATTCAGCTGTGGAACAGCAGCTGTATCAAAACACCTTGTCAAATTTCAGTGATAAGGACCCAGCATTTTCTGATTTGAGATCTATGGGCTATGTTACTCAGGTTATTGATGAAACGATGCGTATGTATCCACCAGCCTGGTTATTAGATCGAAAAGCCATTGAGGATGATGAAGTAGGAGGGTACAAGATCAACAAAAACCAAGATATATTTTGTTTTACCTACGGAATGCATCGAAATCCCGAATACTGGGAAAATCCAGATGACTTTAATCCAGATCGGTTTTCTGATGAAAACAAAAAGAAGCACGTTCCTCATGCCTACATGCCTTTTGGTGCAGGTCCTCGTTTATGTATTGGAAACAATTTTGCCATGATGGAAATGCAGCTGATTCTGAGCATGTTTGCCAAGCGTTATCGTTTCGAGGTTGTCAAGGACCAGAAAATTGAGGTACAACCCTTAATCACTCTACGTCCAAGAAATGGCATAAAAGTAAAAATCCACAAACGATAATAATAAGTAGCTTCTAAAAGTAATGCGCATTAGCGCCAATATAATAGCCTCTCTTGGAAATGAATGCCTCGAGTGCTGTTCTCAACTCTTCATCGGGATATACTGAAAGAATACAGGCTTCCTCAGTTTTTAGAAAGTCGATGCTCTTGATTTCGGTATTGATTAATGTTTGTCCAATCAAGACTCGATCCTTTTCATACCAATCAAAATCACAATGATGCTCTTTGAGGATTTGGGCAATGAGCTTTCCTTTTTTCTTTGCACCGATGAGCTGAATGCGTCTGTTTTTGAACTCTTCTATGAAGTAGGGCAGCTTCAATCTGAAAAAGGATTCTTGCTGATATACGTCTGAGTTCCGGCTGGTTCGATTGGGATGTTCTCGCCATAAATGGGTGAGGGTATGGGCGCTTTTGATTTTTAAGCCTGCTGCTTTCCAGCGAAAAACCATATCATAATCCTCGGGATAATTTAGCTTTTGAAAACCTCCGATGGCATCAAAATCCATTCGATGCATCAACCAATTTGGGGAGGCTACCACACATTCTCTATATATTCTTTCATAAAATAGGCCTTGTTGTGCTGTGTCATTTAGCCAGCTTTCGTAGTTTTGGTAACCTTCGCTTACTTCACCTTCTGAAAAATACCTTACCAATCCTGTAGCTATTGTCCTTGAAGTACTTGCATATAAAACTTCTAGTAATACTTTAAGTTTATCATCAGGCATAATGTCGTCTGCATCCATACGCGTTACATAGTTTCCTTTTATATGTTCCTGAGCAGTTTGAAGGGCTGATAGTATGCCTTTTCCTTTGTTGGTATAGATTTCAATTCTTGGGTCTTTATAGCTTTCTATGATGGCTTTAGAATGGTCTTCGGAGTGGTCATCTACGGCAATAAGCTGCCAGCTGTCGTGCGATTGACGACAAATGGAGTCGATACAGTCTTTTAGATAAGGTGCTGCATCCTTAAATGGTGTGATGATGCTAATGGTGGACATTCCAAAGGATACGCTCCATCACTTTTTCAGCTTCAGCAATATCTCTTGCTTCGGCAATTTCCACTTCAGTTAGCGCCTTCTCTTTTTCTTTTTCGTTGTCCTTGATTTCTGTGAGCACCAATTTAACGTTGTACTTTTTCATGATTAAACTTAGGGATTATTTCATCCAATGTCAATTTGATTTATTAACACCTAACATACTGCTTATTAACAAGATATGAACTAATTGCTTGTTTTTCAGCGTATTCATTTCTGAGTTACATATATCGTGATATACAATTTTAGGCACAGTTGTTGCGTTCTATATATACAAATCGATAGATGATTTACCCTAGCGATTGAACCTTATTTATTCACTTTAAAATCTCTCCTATGAACTCAAAAATTCAACGAAAGCTACAAGACGACTACAGCTACGAGATTGACGGAACCATGTTTATGTCTCTCGCCAAAATGAACCGAACATACAGTGATGAGATTTTATTTCAGCTGGATAAATACGAGCACAGCCTTCCTGTTGATGATCATCTCGTTCAGGTGCTCAGTGGGGTAGTGATTCACGAAGAACCACTGTTTTTTGAAATTTCTTATGTCAAGCCTTCAGATGCTTTGACCTTGTTTTTGACGGTGAAAGAAATTTCCTGCGATGAGTATCTTGACTATATCAATCTCAAAAAAAGCCTTCCGCAAGCCAAGGCTTAATGCTTTAAAGCCAGATTACATTACAATTTAATATTGGTGTATCCATTTCCTGTAATTGGGTTATAGGGTTAATGAATAACAATTCTCGCCCTTCACTTTCTGAGCTTTTAAAAAGCCAAAACATTCAATTTTCAAAAGATTTTTTTGATTCGCTCAATGCCGTGCCTCATCCTTATCGAAAGCCTATGGTTGAAATGATTTTAGAGAACCTAGATGGTTTTCAAAAACAAAAGCTCCTGATTCAAAGTTTTAAGGGGGTGGTTTATGCGCCATACCCTTGTTATTTTTCACTTCTCTTTGAGAATTCTCCACGTAAAAATCTTCACTTCTACAGAGTTCATATCGATTGTTCAGATGTATTTATTGACTCTATGGT
>WTIB01000080.1 GCA_011522905.1 Crocinitomicaceae bacterium
AGGTTGCCGTTTTTTGCGGCAAGCTGAATTTTATTTCTTGAAAAATTTGGCAATCGATCACACAAAAATTTATCAATTCTAATGATTTCTTGTCCTGGATCCGCTGTAAACTTATAATGCTCATATAAGTCATCCTGATTGGATTCTATATCAGCTTCTTTTTTCATTAGGGTTTAATTACTTTATGGTAATTTGGAGATAATTCAGGCACGTAAATAAAATAAATTCCAGTTTTCAGCGCAGATAGGTCAAAGCTATTTGAGCTTGTTTCTTTCAATATTCTACCAAAGCTATCTAGGAGGATTTTTTTTCTTCCCATTAAATTTGAATCTCCCTTTAAATTAATTATTCCTTGAGCAGGGTTTGGATAAATGATGAGTTCATTTGTCATTTCAACAATGTTTTCTATTCCTAAGTAAACATCCATTCCAGTGGAAAAAATAGGTCTGAGCATTGCACTACCTTGAAATGGAGAAACCAACCAATTCCCTCCTCCATCAACACTGTAAAGAATCTCGTTACTCTTATCTATATTTCTATCGAATCCCAAATTGAGTCGCTCGGCGTCCAATTGTCTCCACCCAACAAAAAAAGAGGCTCCAACAGCCACCTTTTGAGTATCCACAAAAAAATAACTTGTAAAATTATTTTGCCCATCAGCGTATATTGGTGTTCTCGGTGAAAAAACATCATCTTCATACAAAACATTTCCAGGGTTTCCGTTATTATCTTCCCATACAGTTAATAAAAATAACTTATCCGATACATCATTTACTGAAGGAACAAATGCAAGGTCTATTCCTATTAAGCTATCTGCCTCATATGCATCAAAATGGATAGCCAATTGGGACTGAGTTCCAGTTGGCCCGAAAGCTGCCTCGGCAGAACCATCATCATAACTGTAATAATTATAAAACCCTTGGGTGAAACGAATTGAATCATTTGGTTCATAATTATCAAATTGGGCAGTGGCACTGGTAAGAACCTCGAATTCTTCAGACAAACCACTAAGCGATTTGTCATATTCGTATCCTCCAGTTAAATCATGATATGAATCTGCATAAGCAAGAGGAAAGTAATTGATTTCTCCTTCCGCTAACACGAATCCAGGCAATGTGAACGAACCCTCATTTAAGCCATTGTAAAAAATATTAATGTTACCATCCAAATAATTTTCAGGTGTATCACTACCATTATAAAGAGAAATAAACAATGAATCTGTTAGTTGATTATCTACTGAAGATTTATAATGGTCCCAAGGCACTGAAGTGTAATCCTTGAGTAAAGTATTCACTGGATAGACAAATGAAAAATCACTGAAAACTGTGTCGGAATATTCAGTTGATTTTAAAGAAACCATGTCCAAATGGAAATGATCTAATGCTCCAGATAGGCCACCATAGTTTTTGAAGCGAAATTGAAAGGCATCAGAAAAATAATTCGGGTCCAAAATAGGAATGTGAACCAATCGAAATGGCGCAACAACAGTTCCCGAGTCTGACCAAATATGAAACCACTGATTTTGACTTGAAGAGTAAAACTCAAGAATTAAAGAATCAGAAGGTTCAGGCACATCTCCCAATCCCTCTGATTGATACAAGAATGAAATATACAGAGAATCTGATACATCATATTCCTCAAGGTTTATTGGTTTGGATGTTAAGTAATCAGCGTAATTTGTATTTGCTGTACCAATTGCATAGGGATATCCATTTGCATCAAGACCATCAAATGTCATTACCCCTAGGGTACGGGGGTTTAGCCCAAATCGGTAATTGTGATAGGTGTGATCGTCAATCCATAGCTTCGTGGAATCAGCTACAGGCATAAAAAACTGTCTTGCCGAATCTTGATAATATGGCGGAGACTCAATCCATATCGTATCTGATATATCAGAAACACCAAGCGTGTCATAAATGTAATAAGGAGGATATAAATCAATTGGTGAATATACAACAGGATAAGCTGAAAAATCTGCCAGCTCTGCATTTACAGCGGTAAAAATTGTATCCGAATAGGTATCGTTTGCCAAATCAACATAGCGATGAAATGTGACCTGATTAGTGAAATAAACCCCGTTTTCAATGGGTAATCCGGTACTTTCATCCAGAAGCATATAAAATAATTCACTCTCTGTTAAAGGATTAGAAAAATCAGGAACGTATTCCTGCTGTGTATTAACCGTGAAATTGTCAAAAAAAGGAAGATTTATTGTGTCAGTATAGTAAATGAATGAACTGTCAATGCTTGTACTCTTTAATTGATAGCTCTTAGATATTTCCGAATTCGATACCATTGGCCCTAATTCGATATGCTGCGCATGAAATGAAAAACACAAATAGCACAAGAAAAAGGAGGATATTACTTTTTTAAAAATCATTCTATGGGTTCTTCGGTTTGATTTGCTCCAGCATTTATTAAAACCACTATTTGTTGTGCTCGTTCAACTGTTTTTTCAGGTATATACTCTGGAGATTGGCCAAAAACAACTGCTGAAAGCGTATCTTGAAGGGTCTCACAGTCATTACAGATGGTAGAAATAGATTCAAGCCCTTTTGAACCAAGTAGACTCATTGCATCTTGATAATTCATTCCAACAACATGGGGGAGCTCAACCAAAACACCTACCTCATTTTGTCCTACAATTAAAGTAATTTCAGAACCAATAGGAATGCGTGTTCCCTTAGTGATTGATTTCCCATTATACTTTTGATCCAAGACTGAGCCATTTGCTTCCTT
>WTIB01000158.1 GCA_011522905.1 Crocinitomicaceae bacterium
ACTAGCCAAGGAAAAATTAATTGCCTCAATAAGAGATGAATTAAAAATAAAAGATACAAACCTAGACAGCGTTCAAATGATTCGAGATATTGGCGGTCAAGTCTATAAAGAGCTTAAGGCACAGTATTCAACGGTTTCCTCTCTCACAATGCAACCAGGCATTAAACATACCGACTCTATGGGTACAAATGCTTGGCTTGTGCAAATATGTCACGATAGTATTTTGGCAAAAGAAGACCGAACAAGAATCCGTTCATGGTTAAAAGCTCGGGTAAATGGAGAGGAAGTTTTCGTTAACTTTAATTCAACAGACACCACCATTTATGAAAAAATAAATATCTCTAGAATTGAATCTCTATTTGATAGAATTAAAAGGTTTAATCCGTAGAAAGTTCTTTTTCGAAAGGATCTTTGCCCATTCTTAAATCTTTCTTTGTAAATCTTATTGTTTTGTCCATTTGAATATCTCCAAAATTCTCACTTTGTGTGTTTTTTGGAGTAAGTTTCAATGTTGAAATTGAAATTGGAAGGCCAGAATACTTCAAGAAAATAGTAGCTGGATTACCGTGAGTGCCTTGTGAGGACCCAAAGCATGGTGTGCCAATTACCTTACCTCGGTTGGTCTCCTTAAACCATGTGGCTAATAATACAGAGGCAGACATTGATAAACCATTTATATACAAGGAACATTTTCCATCGAATACATAGTCCCGACGATTAGATAATTGTTTTTCATATAAAATGTGGCTAACCGTTCCTTTTGGACTATTAAAAAAATCGTATTCTTTGCTAATCATTCCACGTGGATATACTCTCTTTGCTTTTTTAATGAAATCCATTTTTTTCAATTTTGACAAGGTCTCAAATCGATCTAAATCACTTCTCTTGTATGAGTAAGTAAGATCAAAAGTTTTTCCAGAAGTATTTATGTAGCTTAATAAATGTTCAAGTAATAATATGAATCCACCACGATTTTCCCTTATATCTATTACAATAGAGCTTACATAAGAATTTTCCACCTTTCTGAAAAAACGATCAATCGTTTTTTTGAATCTCTTTTCATTCGCAGCTTCAAAGGAAAAAATACGCAAATAGGCAACGTCGTCTAAAAATTCATATGATATAGTTTTGGGAGTCTGCCATTCCTCATCATTTAATAATTTATTTGACTTTATTCGATGAAGTTGAGTGATTAATGTGTCTCCATTTAAATTCACATACTTCATTTGGATTTTATCCTTAACATTCCTTACATTAAACACAATGCCCATCATTCTGCTGGTTATTTCAATAAGAGCTGACTCGGTGTAGGATTCTTTTGGGCACAATGCACTTGCCAATCTGTATAAACTGTCTACTGTTAATTTTCCGACTTCTAAAACCTCTACACCCACTGGTAATGTCTTCTTGAAAACCTTTGACAAATAAAAGTTTGCGTCTATTTTTTTTAAATAAAAAGGTGCTATTTTGTAATTATTTCCTGATAAAACTAGGAGGTCACGAGGATTAAAAAACGTATGTGAATCTCGAATATTTTGCAAAAAATTAGAAATAACCATCGAGTAATCAAATATACTTTGGGGAGTTAAGACCATGTTATTTGCACTTATAAATGCGGAGTCCAATTGCTCTTTGGTACAATACAAATATGGATTCGGGTGGGTTTTTGTAATAGTTTCATAAAGCTGAGCCAAATCTGCCTTCATTGACTCTGGACAAATTAAATGCTGTACGCCATTTTTATGATTAACATAAACATCACAGTATTGCGAATGAAGAGAAAAGCTGATAAGGAGATAAAATAAAATGCTCGTTTTTTTAAACAAAACTTAATTTTGATTCGAAAATACGTGTAAAGTTCAATAGAATGATAATTCTTAGTCAAAAATCAATAAAAAAAACTAAATTTATCGCGCATTCAACGTGCTCTAAAACACTTTGTTAAAGCAAATGTTTCTATTACATGAAGACAGTTCTTATTTCTGGAGGTAGAGGCTTAATTGGTAAATCTTTGTCGCGTATGTTAAAGCAAAAAGGATATACCGTTTACAAGCTAACTCGTAGGCCAAAAAAAAGTAGTCATATCTATTGGAATCCGGAAAAGCAAACAATTGAAAGCAAGTATTTATCTGAAATAGATATTATAATCAATTTAGCTGGGTCAAATATTGCTAGTAAAAAATGGAGTGATGATCGCAAAATTGACCTCGTCAACTCACGCGTTAACTCCATTAATTTTCTGAAAAAATCAGCTGATAAAATGCCAAATTTGAAGTATTTCATCAGTGCATCAGGAATCAATTGTTATGGTTATAACGGTCCTCATGAAAAAATAGAAAGTGACCCCTATGGCAAAGATTTTTTATCGAGATTGGTAAAAGATTGGGAAACGGCAAGTGATTCCTTCAGCGATATATGCCCGGTAGCTAAGCTAAGAATTGCAATGGTAATTGACCGAAGAGGTGGTGCTCTAAAGAAAATAATGCGCCCGATTAAATTCGGTCTTGGAAGCCCTTTAGGTTCAGGAAAGCAATATGTCCCATGGATTCATATTGATGATTTATGTAACATGTTTGTGTATTGTATTGAAAATAATATTTCGGGGACATACAATGCAGCTAATGGCTACATTTCAAATCATGAATTGATGAAAACAATTACAAAAAAAATGAAAAAACCATTTTTTCTACCTGCAGTTCCCAAGGGAATCTTGAAAGTATTCCTCGGTGAAATGGCAAGCATGCTCACTGAAAGTCTAAAAGTATCTAATGAAAAAATTAGAAAAGCAGGGTTCCGATTTCGTTACGCAAACTTTGATTCTGCAATAACTGAAATCGTAAAAAAATAAATCAAAATAATGCTAACATTAAAATGTAGAAAAATAGCTTGATTATTTTTGCTACTATTCTCGATTAAAAGTTAACTTTCATAAAAAGACTTTAATGGCCAAAAAAGAAAAAATCTACGTTCTTGATACCTCTGTTTTACTTCACGATCATCAATCCATATCAACATTTGAAGATAATAATGTCGCAATCCCAATTACTGTTCTTGAAGAGCTTGATAAATTTAAAGTGGGAAATGACACGAAAAACTTCTGTGCTCGAGAGGTTATTCGGTTTATTGATCGTCTTTCAGGTAGTGGAGGATTACAAGAATGGATTTCATTAGGAAAAGATAAAGGCGATTTCCGTGTCATCATGGAATACAAACCAAAAAAACTAGATGCAGAATCCATCTATGCAGAAGGTAAAAATGACCACAAAATCATAAATGCGGCACTATATCTAAAAGAGAAAGAACCAAAAAAGGCAGTTACATTGGTCACTAAGGATATCAACTTAAGGATTAAAGCTAAAGCCCTTGGCGTAGTTGCAGAAGATTATGAAACCGGTAAAGTAGCCATTCAAAGTGAGGAGAAGTCGAACACAATCGAGGGTGTAGATTCAGAAAAAATAAGAGAGATATTTACAAAAGGTAGAATAGATGTAGATGATGTGTTGGGGGCTAACAAGCTTGTGAATGGTTATTACATTCTAAAAAATGGAAAGTCCTCATCATTGGCATTTTATAATCATACGGTTGAGCAAATTGAAAGAATTGAAAAAGAATTTGTTTATGGAATAAAACCAAAAAATGCAGAGCAAGCATTTGCTTTTCATGCTTTATTGAATTCAAATATCAAACTGGTTGCAATACAGGGCGTTGCCGGAACAGGGAAAACATTGCTAGCATTAGCCTCAGCGCTTGAACAGGCTAAACAATTTAATCAAATTATTCTGGCAAGGCCGATAGTGCCCCTGTCAAATAAGGAAATAGGGTTTCTACCAGGAGATGCTAATGACAAAATAGGACCATATATGGAGCCGCTCTTTGACAATTTGAAATTTATAAAATCTCAATTTGGCACAAACGAAAAAAAGCATAAGGCAATTATTGAAATGCAGGAGTCAGGCAAAATCCTTATTACCCCCTTGGCTTTTATACGTGGAAGAAGCTTGTCTAATATCATGTTTATTATAGATGAGGCACAAAACTTAACTCCTCATGAGGTCAAAACCATAATAACAAGAGCCGGAGAAAATACCAAAATTGTGTTTACGGGAGATGTTCACCAGATTGATACACCATATCTAGATGAAAATAGTAATGGATTGGCATACCTAATAGATAGACTTACGGGTGAGTCCTTATTTTCAAATGTAAAACTTGAGAAAGGAGAACGTTCGGAACTAGCAAATTTGGCAAATGAAAAATTGTAAGGGGGAATTTAGCCTATGTAAAGACTAATCTCCTTTGTTCTTTTTTTCTATCCTGACCAATTCACCAAAATATAACTTTTTAGATGTTTTCGTGTTCATCTTCAATTGACCGACAATAGCATTTCTTTCAGGAAAATACATGGTCACAATTTCTTTTAATGTTGCACCATCTATTTTAGGTGAGTAGGTATTCAATATTAAAAATCCGTCATCCGACAAAACACTTGCTGCGGCTGATACAAGTGTATCAATATGATCTTCTAGTCTCCAACGTTCGCCTTTAGCTCCAATACCCCATGCCGGAGGATCCATTATTATAGAGTCGTATTTATTACCTCGCTTTACCTCCCTAGTTAAAAACTTCAGCGCATCCTCATGAACCCATCGAATATTTAATAGTCTACTCTGCTCCATGTTTTTTTTCGCCCAAGAAATCATTGGTTTTACAGAATCAACATGAATAGTATCAGCTCCTTTGTTTCTTGCTGCGCATGAGGAAGCTCCAGTGTATGCAAACAAGTTTAAAAATCGATGTCCTGAATTGACATTTTCATTTATAAAATCCCAGTTTATTCGTTGTTCTGGAAACAAACCAAGGTGTTTGAATTTAGTTAACTCTACATGAAACTTTAACCTACCATAGCTTATTGTTTGATTACGAGGGGCATCTTTAATTAGCTGTTTCCAAATTCCCGTTTTACCCTTTTTTTCTATGAATTCCCAATGCGCCATATCGGACCAATCAGAAAAAGGCATTCCACTGTGAAAATAAGCTTGAACTTCTGGACGAATAGTGATTAGATTACCCCATCGTTCAAGTTTTCGTCCTCCACCGGCATCAATGAGCTCGTAATCATTCCAAGATTGGGTAATTAATTCCATGAAGAATTTATCTCATTTTTGGAGTTTTTCGTCTCCCCCCCATCATTTGCGCCATTCGCATTTGATTTTTTGAAGGAGCCATTTGCAGTTGTTGTTGCATTGTTCGTATTTGCTCCTTCATCATTCCCGAACTGTCCAATTTTTTGGCTTCGGAAAGTAAAGAAATGGCTTCTTTTTTCCTCCCGGTTTGAGCGCATATTCCTGCCAAATGCATACGCGCCATCGCGTTATCTTCAGCTTTTCTCAGTCCAAGGCCAATTGCCTTTCTTAGCTTATGCTCGCTTTGAGTCATCCCCTCCGACTGCGCACTCATTACGGCTTGTAAAAACAAAATATACGCATGCTGTTTTCTAGGCATTAAATGGGGATGTGTAATTCGATTTATGTATTTTAATGCCTTATCTGTGTTACCTACCCTCATTTGATTTAGGGCAAGTATCATGTTTTCGTTTCTAAAAAATGATAAAATCACAAGAGCAGAGATAAAAATCACAAAAATACCCCAACCCCAATAACCTGTGTAAAACAAATAGGTATTAAAGCTAAGGGTTACAGCAGCGACAATACATCTTATAATAAATCCAGTCATAATTAATTTGTTGTAGCGATACATTTTAATTCAATCGCTATTGGTGTGGGTAATGAGTTTATTTCAACTGTTGTTCTACATGGCCTGTTTTCACTGAAATATTCAGCATATACCTTGTTGTAGATGTGAAAGTCTCTTTTCATATTAACGAGAAAAACAGTTACATCTATAAGCTGATCCCAGCTGGAACCTGATTCTTCTAGAATTACTTTAACATTATCAAATACACTTCGACACTGTGCTTCAAAGTCAAATTCCATAAAATTGCCGTTGTGATCAAGCTTAAGACCTGGAACAACAGAATCTGTTTGATTTGAGCCCGCCACTCTTGGGCCTACACCAGATAAAAATAATAAATTACCTGCTTTTCTAGCATGAGGATACAATCCAACTGGTTTCGGTGCCTTATTTGTCGAGAATTGTTCGTCCATTGAAGTGATTTGATTTGTTATTGCAAATATAATACAAGCATCCTAGAAAAAGGTTATTATCACTAACTTTGGAACCCTTACTCGTTATAACCTTCTTTTTTTGAATTTTAAATGACTTAAACAAAGAGTATAATTAAGGAGTTAGAATTAAATATTTTATTACAACATGCGTTATTCCAAAGTGAAAGTTTTCGTTTTAATGTTTACCCTTATTATGGGGAACTACTTCTGGGCTCAGATTGGTATGGGACAATGGAGAATGCATGTGGCTTCCGCGCAAGCTATTGACGTTGCTGTAGTTGAAAACACGGTCTTTACAGCATTTAAAAATGGGGTTTTTGTATACAATAGTGAAACTGAGGAGCAAGAGCTTCTTACAGACATCAATGGATTGTCAGATATTAATGTCTCTACGATTTACTATGATGAAGTTAGTGAAGCCGTTCTTGTTGGTTATGAAAATGGAAATATTGATAAAATAACAAGTGACAATATTTATAATATCCCCGCCATTAAATTGGCACAAATACCCAATTCCAAGAGAATCAACCGATTTGAACGATATGGCGATTATGTATATGTAGCGACTGATTTCTGTGTATCAAAGCTAGATGTGGATAAAGATGAAATCAAAGACACCTATTATCCAACAAATGGAAATGATGCTATCCTAGACATTAGCTTTTCTGGAGATACTATATTCGCATTAAGCGCTACGATGTTAAAATATGGCCTCCTAACAAACCCTGCCCTCCCAGATGAAAGTCAATGGCAAATTGATAATCGATTACCCGTAATTGCTGAAAATGAATATTCTGAAATTGAAATGTTTCAAAATAAACAAATGGTTTTATTTAAAAAAGATGGATACGGAATGGACAGTGTATTTTATCTTAATGAAAACGGTTTAGGTTTGCTCACTGATTCTCCTTTTTCTTTGGAAATTAACTCTATAAACATATTAAATGATACATTATTTGCGGTCAATATGGATGGTGCGATTTACATGTATGATGAAACACTTTCGAATAGTGCGTCCTATAACTCTAACAATATGTTTATTTGGATTTCTCCGCTAAGAACCGTTTTAAACAGCCAAGGTGTTTGGTCTGCGGATAAAACAAAAGGCCTCTTCTTATTCACATCAGGGATTGGCTACAAAAGATATCCCATTGTTGGCCCCTACAACAATGATTTTTATTCGATGGATTGGCAAGAAGATAAGCTAGCAATTGCTAGTGGTCGATTAAATGGAAAGCTCCCATCATTTAGCAGAAATGGAATACACCTTTTCGAAAATGAAAACTGGGAATTTGTGAATGTTACGAATGTTGAAGAATGGGAAAACAAAAATATTTGGGATTTTATCGATATCGCCGTTAATCCAAAAAATACTGATGAAGTTGCAATAGCGACATACTCAGAAGAGCCCTTGAGTGTCCTAACAAGTGATACTGTCAAACTCTACACTGATTTGAATTCCACCATTGAACTTACTGAAAGTGGCAATGGGTGGTCTTTAGTTTCAAGTGTATTATATGATCCAGATGGTAATTTATGGGCGTTAAATGGTTATACAGATAAACCCTTGAATGTTAAAGATGAAAATGACCAATGGATAAACTTTGATTGTGGGGGAAGCGCAAGAAATGTATATACCAAAAAGATGATTATTGACTTTAACGATCAGCTTTGGTTTGCCACGGAAAGTAAAGGACTCTTCGGTTACAATTACAATGGTACTTTAAGCGATCCAGGAGATGATCAATACGTACAATTGTCCTCGGGGTCAAATTCAGGGAACTTACCTTCAGATAATGTTACAGCAATTGCGGCTGATTTTGATGGGGAAATATGGATTGGGACAGATGCAGGTTTCGCTATTCTATATAATGCCTCAAATGCATTTGGTGCTTCTCCAGGTGAGTATGATGCACAACGCGTTAAAGTATCATTTGAAGGGAATGTCGAATATGTATTAGGAAGCACACATATTACAGATATTGAAGTAGATGGTGGAAACAGGAAGTGGATGGCTACGGCAAATGCGGGTATACTTTTATTGAGCCCTGACGGCTCAGAAATTCTAGAACAATTTACAGTAGAAAATTCTCCTCTTATTTCAAATAACATATTTGACTTAAAATTAGACCAATCTAACGGAGAGCTCTACATAATTACGGATAAGGGATTGGTATCATATCGTTCAGATGCTAGCTACGAAGATCCTACTTATGAGGATTTTGTTGTTTTTCCTAACCCAGTTCGTCCAAACTTCTCAGGCCCAGTTACCATACAAGGAATCAGATATAACTCCGATGTTAAAATTACAGATGCAGCCGGAAATCTTGTGTATAAAACAACCTCAAACGGAGGTACCGCAACCTGGGATTGTAATGCTATTAATGGAGAGCCCGTAGTAACAGGAGTGTATTTTATATGGACCGCAACAAATGCGGGAAAGGATAAAAAGGTGGGAAAAGTCCTGGTAATCAAATGATATTAAGAAGGATTTTAACCATCCTAAAAGTACTGGCCAAAATTCATTTTAATCTAGCTAAGCAAATTTTCAGAATAGTAATTATTGACCTTGAAGTAATCTAAAAGAGCCTCTTTGATTAGATGTTGCTGCTCATCGCTTCCAATAGAAGGTAGCTTATTTAAAAGCTCGAAATGAGGCCAACCTTCTTCATCTCTTCCCTTAAATTCATAATACCCTGAAGGAACAAGAAGGGTACAAATGGCCACATGAATTAGGTCTGTCTTTTCCTGCTTAGAATATTTTTTATGCCCTTTTCCATATTCATTTACTCCAATTAAAAAAAGCATGGCATGTATGTCTAAATCTTCGCCAAAAGATTGTTCTAAATGCTTGGTTAATTTCTGAAATCTCAATTCAAGATCGTGGTCCATGACACAAAGGTAAGCGATGTCTTTCAGAAATGATAGCTGAATTTATTTTAGAGAGAAACTTGCTGAGTTTTTTGTAGCAGAATTAGTTCCAATAAATACAGAGAATTGTCCAGGCTCTGCCTCCCATTTCTTTCGAGCCGAATAAAATTTTAAGAGCTCCGGATTAATTGTAAAACTTACTTTTCTAGATTCTCCTGGAGCAAGCTCAATCAATTCAAATCCCTTAAGCTCCCTTACAGGGCGCGTTACACTTGCAAAATGATCCTTAATATACAATTGTACCACTTCTTTCCCTGTAACTTTACCCGTGTTTTTCACATTTACCGAGACGGTAATAGATGAATTAAAGTTGAGCTCATTTGAGCTCATCTCAACTTTAGAATACTCAAAACTTGAATAACTCAATCCATAGCCAAATGGATACAAGGGGGTATTCTTTTCATCACCGAAATGAGACCAAAAAACACTTCCTGCATCTCTTCCCTCAGCACCAGGGCGACCTGTATTTTTATAATTATAATATAAGGGCATTTGTCCAACACTTCTTGGAAAGCTCATGGGTAATTTCCCGCTAGGATTATAATCCCCATATAAAACCTGTGCAATGGCATTTCCACTTTCTGTACCCAAATGCCAAGCCTCAACAATGGCCGGAATGTTTTCATCAGCCCAATTCAAAACCAAAGGGCGGCCATTCATTAAAACAAGGACAATATTTGAATTGATTTTAGCTATTTCCTCCAATAATTCTTGCTGAAAGCCGGGTAAATCCAATTTTGTCCTGCTTCGGCCCTCTCCTGACTGAAAACCATACTCACCAAGGACCATTACCACTACATCTGCTTTTTTTGCAGCTTTTTTTGCGGCTTTGAATCCACACCTATCCGTAGTGTTGATGTCAACCTCTTCATGAAAAGCGGGTATTTTGTTTACCAATCTCACTCCTTGTGCATGTGTAATTGAATTTCCAGAATACTGATTCATCCCTTCGAGTACTGAAACAGCTGTATTATTTTCCGCAGCAATTCTCCAATTTCCTAGAGGGCTATTTTTATCATCTGCCAATGGCCCAATTAGTGCAATCTTCAAACCTTCTTTTTTTAAAGGAAGAATATTCTTATCGTTTTTTAAAAGGACTATTGATTTTTTGGCCATATCCAACACCCCTTCGCGAATTTCTTTCGAACCAGTTACTTTTTGTTCTCGCTCTTCATCACAATACAAAAAAGGATCATCGAATAAACCGAGTTCAAATTTCACCTTCAAAATACGACGAACGGCATCATCAATTTGCTCTATTTGAACCTTTCCGGCATCTAGAAGACCCTCGATTTGATTCACATAAATATATGACTCCATATCCATATCGGATCCACCATTGAGCGCCAATTCTCCAGCATGATATGAGTTTTTAGCATATCCATGGTCAATCATTTCTTTTATTGATCCCCAGTCAGAAACCACAAAGCCATCGAAGCTCCAATCTCCTTTCAAAATATCTCTTTGAAGGTATGCATCAGCAGTTGCAGGAATTCCATTCAGCTCATTAAAGGAATTCATAAATGTTTTTACTCCTGCATCTACTGCCGCCTTAAA
>WTIB01000218.1:0-7886 GCA_011522905.1 Crocinitomicaceae bacterium
ATATAATAATATCTGATTACTCCTAGAAAAAGAAAAACAAGTGAACTCGTTGATACGGCAAAAAAGATTCTATTCAAATCCTGTGTTGATGTATGTCTCACCAATCCTTTGTGAATCTGAAAAGAATAAAATAAAACAAATTTGACAGCGACAAATAACCATAAATAATTAGAAAACTTATCCCATTCCTCCTGAATAAGTACAGATTGACTATCTAAATCAAAACGTATGATATATGCAAAAAGTAATGCAAATAGATTGATGAATAAGTCAGTGACTATAATGATCCATCGGGGCGTTCTGGATTTAAATATACGCATGGTGCAAAATTAATAAGTTATATTAATCGTTACGTAAGAGATGAACTTTGCCGTGTTTATTTATTTCTTTTCCACCATTGGTAACTGCCTGAATTATGTAGAAATAGACGCCATCTTCCGCATCATTACCTTTTAAATTTTTTCCGTCCCATTGAAAGTCTGGTTGATCATAGTCAATCATGAGATTTCCCCACCTATTGTAAATGTAGCATTGAAAGGCTTTAATTCCTTGATATTCAATGAGTTCAAAAAAGTCATTAACCCCATCATTATTAGGCGTGAAAACATTTGGCGCATGAAGATCGCAATCAAAAAATACAACATGAGCCGTATCCATATATTCTCCACAGCTGTTTGATACAGTGATCAAATAGTAATCTGTAAGACTAATATTTATGAATGTTTCTGAGCTTCCATTATTCCATAAATACGAAATATTTTGAGGTTCGATAGAGGCTTGTAAAGCATATGTTTCGCCTTCACAGAGCATGGTGTCTCTAATTTCTGTAAAAGGATCAGGTATAAATATGATTTGAAATGATTCTTCAACTCCACATAAAGTATCCTCAAAACTTATCGTGTATTCTCCCGGTTCTGTTGAGATAAACGAAGGATTCATGGAAGTATTATTGTCAAATAAAATGTTGGAACTCGAAGCTGACCATAAACTACCTGTATAGGATTCAACATTGCTTACTGAAAATGAAAGATTACATAAAGAAGTATCAAGTAATTCAACTACGGGAGCAGGTGTTTCATCAATTACAAATGGAGAAGATGTGAAACAGTTAGCACTATCAGTAACATATAATTCATAGCCTCCTGAGGCCAAGCTATCAAATGATCCAATCATATTAAGCATCAGCGTATCTGTCCCTTGCAAAATAGTATAGGTATAGGGTATTATTCCGAGTGAGGCATAAGAATTTAATGTTCCATTGCTCAAATCGCAGAAGTCCACAGTAACGTTTAAACTATCAATAACGGGATTACTTGAAGGGGAAATAACCAAATCACTCGAGTCAGCACAACCAACATTATCCAAAACAATAAGCTGGTATGTTCCTGGTGAAAGATCTGTATGTAATGAGGAGGAAGAATAGCTGGTGCCATTATCAATACTATATTGGTAACTTGGCGTTCCTCCAACACCACTAAAATTGATTTGGCCATTATCTTCACCACAGGAGGTGTTTTCCGCAATTAGGTCAACCAAAAACAAGGAATCTACACCTGATAAGGTAATAAATGATGTATCCGTACAGTTGTTTGCATCCATAAGTATAATCTGGTAAGTTAAGCTATCGAGATTGATGAATACGCTCGAGGACTGATAGTTCTGTCCATTGTCTATACTATATTGGTAATCTGTAGAGCCTCCTGAGGCACTAACCTCTATTTCACCGTTTATCCCTCCACAAAATGGATTTGTTGGATTCAGGTTTGTTATTTCTGGAAAGTCAACAAAAACCTCAACGGTATCATAGCAAAAGTTAGTTCCGTCGGTCATTTCAATAACAAAAATAGTGTCGCCTTCAGGGCAAACTTGCGTCGGATTGTCACCAGAATAATTTCCTTGTCCGTAAGAATAACCATCATGCAACCAAGTCATCGTGTAATCAGGTGAGGCAAGAGTAATCTCAACATTGTCCATTCCCCAATGGTCATAAGACTCAGATGTAGCTTCTAGTTGCGTCCATCTAAACATGGTATTTGTAGTTTGAGCGGGAGGAGGAATATTCTCACAATATTGGTTCCATACGGACATTGCATTTGGCCATTCACCACCATTTAGAGGTGGCCAGTAATTTATTGTAACCCAACTCGCACCATTATCAATAGAATATTGGAGGGTGACCCCTTCATCACCAAGGTCTGGTCCTTCGCATGGTGCATTTTGTTGTTGAATCGCGTAGCGCATTTCAAAACATACTGTTCCACCGGCGGATACATCTAAACCGACTGTTGCCATGGTTCTCGGGGCAGGGGAGCTGCTTCCCATCCACATAAAGGGGCTGCCATCAGGTGATGGGGTTGCGCATGTATTAGCAGCGATTGTAACATTTTGGGTGAATTGCCAACCAACGGGTTGACCACTATTAAAGTTTTCAACAAAGGCGGCTACATTTTCACCGAATCCATTTGCTGAAAGTGTAATACATTCATTACATGGAACGGTTGCATTTGGAATTTCCCCTTGCACAGTGCATTGCCCAAAAGAAATATGAGAAATGAAGCCAAATACTATGATCAAAATATTTCTCATTGTTTTTCAATTTTAATATTGACCAATTCAAATTTTGATAGCTTCTCATTTACCCAGGGTGATCCATGAAATATCTTAATACTTTTTTGAGATGGAATTTGGCAATTACTGACCCAATTGTCACCGGCATTCATATTGAATGTTTTGTGGTATTCACTGTTTTCACAAGTTCTACAAATCAAATCATAGTAAAGATGTTCGTTAAATTCAATTTTAACCTCGAAATCATTGGTGTTTTCAAAATTAAAAAAGATGTAGTCCTTTTCCATTCCAATTGAAGGTTCATTGCATTTTTCTAGATTTGCAATAATTCTAATTCCATTCTGTTCGTATATTTGAACAGGATTCGAGTTGAAGTCAAGTTGAGCTGAAAAAGAGTGGGTATTGTCGTTTTTAATTTGACTAAAAAATGCGAAATGCACACTGGCAAAAAACAAAAACGACAAATGTAATTTCATAGGTTTAGAGAGTTGTTCAAAAATACGGTTAATGCTTCAGTTTAACAAGGAATGAAGGTATAAATATGGTTGAGATAGAAAGAAAATATTTAGTCCATAAAACAGTATTTAAATATATTGATACCATAACGCCTGCACATATTACTCAGGCATATCTGGTAAACGAAAAATCAAAATCAGTTCGCGTGCGAATTATCAATGACAGGGCATTTTTGACCATAAAGAGCGAAATGAAGAATTTAACGAGAAGTGAATATGAATATGAAATTCCCGTTAATGAAGCTTTATCATTGATAGAAGATTTTGACTTAAAGGTTCTTAAGAAGTTAAGGTACAAGATAGAATATCAGCTAAAAACATGGGAAATAGACGTGTTTGAAGGTAAGCTAGAGGGATTAGTGATTGCTGAAATTGAACTTGAAAAAGAAGATGAGAAATTTGAGACCCCGGAATGGGTAGGCCAAGAGGTGACCTTTGATCCAACTTATTTAAATGCGAATTTAATTAATCGACTGTGATGCTCTCCAAAGGGCGTTCATCTAAATCAAAAACCAGACTTCCCATTGTGATTTTGAAATATTCATGAATGTTTTCAAACTTAATTTTCCCTAATAAATGAGCATTTTCTATTTCCAATTGCGACATTTCACCTAGGACAATTCTCTTGTAATATTTTTTTAAAACTGTTTCATCATCCCAAAAATCCTCTTCAATTAGATATATTGATGGTTCTGGTTCTTCAGATACTAAATAGTCGTTGTTCGCTTGAGGATTCATTTCGTGAAAAAAAATGGATTTCGGACTAACAACGATATACCCTCTATTTAAAACTTTCATTGGTCGTTATTTATTTTTTTTAAAGTTGACTTTTCTCTATTATATTCAAACCAAGCCATACTTTGATTTCTTTTTTGTTCTAAAATGTAATGATATTCAGAAATGTTATTTTCAGCTTCAAAATATCGATGCCAAACTTGGAGGTCTTGATTTTCTTTAGAAATGATCGAATGAATTTGATTTTCAAAGACCAGGAGCAAATTATAATTTAATGTAATAAAGTCGGTTGAATAGAGCTCAATTGGAGTACAATCTTTACCAAAACAATCAAGTAAATTATAAAAAGCATTGATGCATGTTGTAGAATCTTGAAAAGACCAAGACTTAAAATAAATAGAATCCTTCGAGGTAAGAATGAGTCTTTTCACGCTTTCTTCTGATTGAAAGCGATCAAGGAAATCATTTGTTGATAAATTATAGGTTTTAGAGATTTCAATGTCTAAATTGCTCAAATTTAAAGTCGTATCCTCATTGTTGTCATCTTCAGATGGGAGTATATCCACAGAAGTATTTGATTGTGCCTTTTCGCCTATATCTTCATATTTAATGACTTTGTTGTCATTGTTTTTTCCGCACGATACGCTTAAGACTAAACAAATTAGTGGAAATAAAAGGGATGTCACTTTTTTCTTCATGATTTTGATTAAAGATAATTAAACCCCATTAATGTTTGAATGATTAAATAATTTAAATTTGTAAATAAAAAGACATGAAAAATATATTTGCCCTAATCGTTCTAAGCTTTGTTTTTTATTCTTGTGCTGTTAAGGTGCCTTATACCAGACAAGTAAAGGAGGAGTTTGGACTCAAATCAGAGGAGAAAATGAGAAAGGTTCAGTTTTTTACATCTTCGACCATTATTTTAAATCAGGTTGCGGAATCCTCAAGTGAGACAATGACTGATGAAAGCGGTACTTTGGTTTCGAGCTCAACGAGTGAATCTGAATCTCTTATTATTCAAGCGAATACTCGTTGTATTTTTGAGGGTTATGGTCCTAATGGTGAGATTAGAGTTCGATTTGAAACAGGTGACCAGAAATTCCTGGAGTTTCTTTCAAAAGGGAATCAATTACGTGACCGATTCTACTTTGTTGCAGATTGGAAAGCGAGCGGAGGACCAAAGGTGAAATACGGAGGTAAGGAATACAAGGTTGATATGATGCGTGGTGCTGCCCGATCCTCTTATATTAGGGTATCAAAAAAGCGTTTACAGAGCACCAAAAGAAAAGAAAGGGTCGTAAAAGGAATGAAGGTATAATCCTTCAAGATTTTTCATGAAAACACTAGAGAAAAGGTCGTTAGAATTCGACACTACAGGCTTTGATGCTGAAAAGTTATTGGCTGTATACAAAGCGCTTCTTTTACCAAGGATGGTTGAAGAAAAGATGCTCGTTTTGTTGAGGCAAGGGAAAATTTCAAAATGGTTTTCTGGATGGGGGCAAGAAGGTATTTCAGTTGGATGTGCCTTTGCTATGGAAAAGGATGAATACATTCTTCCAATGCACCGTAATTTAGGTGTTTTCACCACGAGAAAAATACCTCTAAATCGCTTATTTGCGCAATTTCAAGGTAAATCAAGTGGCTTCACAAAAGGACGGGACCGATCATTTCATTTTGGCACCCAGGAATTTAATATTGTTGGGATGATTTCTCATCTGGGTCCACAGCTGGGAATTGCTGATGGTATTGCTCTTGCGAATAAAATTAAAGGACTTTCAAAATCCACCATTGTATTTACGGGTGATGGTGGAGCATCAGAAGGTGATTTTCATGAGGCATTAAATGTCGCTGCAGTGTGGGATCTTCCTGTTATATTTTGTATTGAAAATAATAGCTGGGGGCTATCTACGCCTTCCTCTGAGCAATATAGGTGTAAGCAGTTTATTGATAAAGGTATAGGTTATGGTATTGAGGCCATCAAGGTTGATGGTAATAACATTTTAGAGGTGATTCGTACGGTTGAAAATATCAATAACGAAATTAGAAAAGAACCTAGACCATTTATCATTGAGGCAATGACTTATAGGGTAAGGGGTCATGAGGAATCGTCCGGTACCAAATACTATCCTGAGGGGGTCCAAGAATTGTGGGGACAAAAAGATCCAGTTCTTAATTTTGAGCTTTTCCTGAAAGAGGAGGGTATCTTATCCGAGGATAAAGAAAGGGAAATTAAAGAAGGCTTTAAACAAGAAATTCAGAATTCTTTTGAAATTGCCCAAAATGAAAATGTGATAGAATCTTCAGAGGATAAAGAGGAAGAAGATGTGTTTCAGCCTCATAATCAACAGGTCATTCCGGCTAACTCATCAGGAAAAGAAATACGATTTATCGATGCCATTAGAGAAGGACTTATTCAGTCTATGGAAAAATATCCCGAACTCGTATTAATGGGACAAGATATTGCAGAATATGGAGGTGCTTTTAAGGTTACTGAAGGTCTTGTTGATCTTTATGGCAAGGATAGAGTACGAAATACGCCATTGTGTGAATCGGCCATTGTAGGAGCTGGTCTCGGTTTATCTATTAGTGGGATGAAGGCAATGGTTGAAATGCAATTTGCTGATTTTGTTACTTGTGGATTCAATCAGATTGTAAATAATTTGGCAAAGATTTATTGGCGATGGGGTCAAAATGCCGATGTTGTTGTCCGGATGCCAACAGGGGCCGGTACGGGCGCTGGACCCTTTCATTCTCAAAGTAATGAGGCATGGTTTTTTCATACTCCAGGCCTAAAAATTGTTTATCCATCTAATCCAGTTGATGCCAAGGGCCTTTTAAATGCCGCTATCGAAGATCCAAATCCTGTATTGTTTTTTGAGCATAAGTATTTATACAGAAGTCTGAAAGCTGAAGTTCCAGAGGCTTATTATACAACTGAAATAGGTAAGGCAGTATCAGTTTCCTCCGGTAATGACATGACTATTATTACTTATGGGTTGGGTGTTCATTGGGCCCTGGAAGAAATGTTGAAAAGAGATGGTATTTCTACTGAGATAATAGATCTAAGAACCTTAATGCCCTTAGATGAAGAGTCTATTTACGCTGCCGTCAAGAAAACTGGAAAAGTAATTGTTTTACATGAGGATTGTCTCGCAGGAGGTATAGGAGGAGAGATTTCTGCACTAATTAATGAGCACTGTTTTGAGTTTTTAGATGCTCCTGTAATGAGGGTAGCTTCATTGAATTCACCAGTTCCTTTTGCTGAAAGCATTGAGAAAATTTTTCTACCAAAATCAAGATTGAATAGTGCAGTGAATCAGCTTCTCAGTTATTAAATCACATGCGGTTAAGACTTCCGAAAAATAACTATTCGCAGCTTTTTTTAGAGTTGGGTTTGGTATGGTTGTTTTTATTTCTATGCCGAGTCATATTTTTGGTAAAAAATCAAATATTTTTTCCTGATTTTGGCATTTATGAATATATGGTAGGGTCTTGGTTTGACTTGATAACGATCGCATTATTCTTTTTTCCATATATATTGCTTTGTACTGTTCCTGTGTCTGGGATTTTTAATAAGTATAGGCAGGTTTTTGCTTCTATTGTATATGTCCCTTCAGTTGTCATTGTATTCTTTTTTAACACTTGGGATATAGCTTATTTTTCGTTTACTCGGAAGAGGATAAGCTATGATTATTTCAAATTCATTGTTGCTGAAAATGAGGCTTCAATGTTGGCAGGAGATTTTATTGCCGAGTTTTGGTGGTTGGTGATCATATTTCTATTTATGGTTTCTTCTCTTTTTGCACTTCATTTTAAACTTAAAAAATCAGAAAATAATATTAAAAGCTGGCAGTCCTGGTTAAAGTTTTTGACTGCTGTATGCTTATTTGTTGTAATTGGAAGAGGAGGTTTTCAGCTTAGACCGGTTGGTGTTCTTGAAGCGACTAATTATTGTTCACTTGAGAATGCACCTGCAGTATTAAATTCTGCATTTACCGTATTGAAAACATATACAAATGAAGGAGTTGAGGGTAAAAGATATTTTTCAAAATCTGAATTGAATTC
>WTIB01000218.1:7986-10670 GCA_011522905.1 Crocinitomicaceae bacterium
AGCTGGGGGATTCCAGATCATTATTTTTTACCATGGTCAATTGATAAAATAAACAAGATGAAAAAACCATTTTTTTCAATGATTTTCACCATTTCTTCTCATCATCCCTATGATATCCCAAAAGCTTATGCGAATAAGGTAAAAAAAGGTCCGGATGCAATATGTAAATCAATTAGTTACGCAGATTTTGCCTTTAAAGAATTCTGGGAAAAGGTTAAAAGACAAGATTGGTATGAAAATACACTCTTTGTTTTCTGTGCTGATCATGTTGGTCCGACTTCGAGAGGTGATCGTTCAAGTATTGAATGGTCCTTTAAAATTCCTATTGCATATTTCCATCCGCGAAAAGAATTGCCCAGCAGTATACCGGAGGAAAGAGTCACGCAACAAATCGACATTATGCCTACCATTCTTGATTTATTGAATATAAAGACAACTTATTTTTCAATGGGAACCTCATATTTTAGTAAGTATAGACTACCAAAGATTGTTTATAATCAAGAAAATTTAATTGTATTGAATCCAAAGAAGAGGCCTTTGATTTGGAATGATCAAATGAGAAAAAAATGGAATTCTTCGGAGCTTCAAGAAATAAAGAAGCTCAAGGCCATTTATCAGCATTATACACAATCATTGATTGAAAATAGAATGAAGCCTTAACTGGCTCTATTGGCATATTTTAATAAGCGCTATTGAGATGTATGTATGATGAGATTGAAATATTGATACGTTTGTCTAAATTTGCACACTATATTTGATATTATGGCAGTAAAGCACACGAAAAGAACAGAAGATTATTCGAAATGGTATAATGAACTCGTGCAAAGAGCGGATCTTGCGGAGCACTCCGATGTAAGAGGTTGTATGGTCATTAAACCTTATGGATTTGCCATATGGGAGAAGATGAAAGACGTTTTGGACGATATGTTTAAAGAAACGGGGCACTCAAATGCCTATTTTCCATTATTTATCCCTAAATCTTATCTCAGCAAGGAAGCCAGTCATGTTGAAGGTTTTGCGAAGGAATGTGCGGTTGTTACTCATTACCGTTTAAAAAATGCCGAGGATGGAAGTGGTGTGGTTGTAGATCCAAAAGCAAAATTGGAGGAAGAGCTTATCGTTCGACCAACATCAGAAACGATTATATGGAATTCATATAGAAATTGGATTCAGTCTTATAGAGATTTACCTATCCTTATAAATCAATGGGCCAATGTAGTCCGTTGGGAAATGAGAACAAGGTTGTTTTTAAGAACTGCTGAGTTTTTGTGGCAAGAAGGGCATACAGCACATGCTACGGCGGATGAAGCTATTAATGAAACCCGTCAAATGTTGGATGTATATGCCAAATTTGCTGAAGATTTTATGGCTATGCCAGTGGTTCGGGGAAGAAAAACAGCGTCAGAGAGATTCGCTGGTGCAGAGGATACATTGTGTATAGAATCTTTAATGCAAGATGGTAAAGCTCTTCAAGCTGGAACCTCTCATTTTTTAGGTCAAAATTTTGCTAAAGCATTTGATGTGAAATTTGCTGACAAGGAAGGTAAGCTAGAATATGTTTGGGCAACTTCATGGGGCGTTTCAACGAGGCTTATGGGTGCGCTGATTATGTGTCACTCTGATGATGAAGGACTTGTCTTGCCTCCAAGGTTGGCGCCAATCCAAGTAGTAGCTGTTCCTATTTACAGAAGCGAGGAGGAGCTTTCATCAATATCTGAGCGTATGCTCGAGCTTAAAAAGCTATTTAAAGAAAAGGGTATTTCATTTAAATATGATGATGACGATAACAGAAGGCCAGGGTGGAAGTTTTCTGAATATGAAACCAAGGGAGTTCCCATTCGTCTTGCTATGGGGCCTAGGGATTTAGCCAATGGTAAAATTGAGATTGTCCGAAGAGATACAAAAGAGAAAAAGATAGTTGATTTCGAGGGTGTTTCTGATTATGTAGATAATCTATTACAAGAAATGCAAGAACATCTTTTTCAAAGGGCTTTAGATTTTAAAAATAATTCGACTATCGAGGTGGACGATTTTGAGGCATTTAAAAAAGCCATAAAAGGAGGTGGTTTTGTTTCTGCTCATTGGGATGGTTCTTCTGAAACTGAAGAGAAAATTAAAGAAATGACTCAGGCCACTATTCGTTGTATCCCTCTAGATCAAGTAAAAGAAAATGGAAAGTGCGTTTTATCCGGTAAGCCATCTGAAGGACGTGTTCTTTTTGCTAAAGCCTATTAGTGTCCTCTATATTTAAATTTAAACAATTCGATGTTTTGCAAAGGGATTCAGTTCTAAAGGTTGGAACTGACAGCATGCTTCTTGGGTCATTAATTGATCCTGGTGAATATGAAACGGGTCTAGATTTAGGTGCCGGAAGTGGCGTGCTTTCATTGATGGTGGCTCAACGGAATAAGGATATTCATATTGATGCCATTGAAAATCACACGCTAACCTTTAAAGAATGTGATTTTAATTTTAAGTCGTCATCTTTCGCAACTCGTTTAAATGCTATTCATGATGATTATTTTGAATTCGTATTTAATAAAAAATATGACCTTATTTTTTCAAACCCTCCATTCTACATGGAAGATGAATCAATGATGAAAGACTCAAATCGACTTGCAAAGCATGGTACAATCGAGCAATTTAGACAGCTTGGAATTCTTGTAAGTAAACAACTGTCAAAG
>WTIB01000251.1 GCA_011522905.1 Crocinitomicaceae bacterium
GTCTGTAAATAGGCAACATATGAGCCACCCAAAAAATGGGTTTTGTAAATGACGTGAAGACATCAGACCTAGTCATAAAATAAACTACTGACCGATTAAAAGCAGCAATGACCAACGGATCCATAAAAGAAGCCGCATGATTACTTACATATATGGTTTTACCATATTTTGGTGGTTTATTAATCACTTTTACATTTCTGAAATACAACCTTAAGGTGTAGGTCAGTATATAAAACATTATAAAATAAAGTGGCCTCATTTGTTGAATTAAAGTCCTAAACGGCAAAAGTAATAAAACTCGATATAAAGAATTAACAATATAAATGCTGATAACTTTTACTTATTGGCATCTATTTTTGATTTTCAAATTCTAATTTTACTCAAAAAAAGTAATGAAAATCATCGGTTTATTTTGTGGGGGGTATTCATCAGAATATGATATTTCAATGAAAAGCGGACAATTGATCTCTGAAAATTTCCCAGATGAATATGAGTTGTTAAAAATCATTGTAACTGAAAATAATTGGTATTGTGACTTTAATAACTCACAACGAATTTTTGACATGAATACCGGTGAAATTGATTTACCGCAGGGAAAAACAAAAATTGACGCTGGGCTTATTTGCATTCATGGAGACCCGGGAGAAAATGGTAAAATACAGGCCTACCTAGACCTAAAAAATATTCCATACGTAAATAGTGATTTTCATGCCTCGTCACTTTCTTTTGACAAATACACGTGCAATCAGTTTCTCAAATCTCATGGAGTCAGTACAGCGAAATCCATACTTCTAAGAGAAAATCAAGGATACAATTCAAAACATATTTGCAGTGAGCTTGGATTACCGCTTTTCGTAAAACCCACTGGTTCGGGGTCCAGTTACGGGATTTCAAAAGTCTACGAGGAAGATCAACTTGAAAAGGCTATAAAATTTGCCTTCACTGAAGGAGATGAGCTTGTTTTAGAGTCGTTTCTTGAAGGAAGAGAGTTGACCTGTGCTGTTTTTAGGGCTAATGATACAATTAAAGCATTGCCAATAACCGAAATCATTTCAGAAAATGACTTTTTTGATTACGATGCCAAATATAATGGCAAATCTAAAGAGGAAACACCTGCTAAAATCGATGAAATGGTTGCAAATACAATTAAATCCGTTTCTCAAGAAATCTATGATCTACTCGGATTGAAATCGATTGCCAGAATAGATTATATTTTAGTGGAATCTACGCCGTATGTGATTGAAGTCAATACTATTCCAGGATTTTCAGGGGCAAGTATCGTTCCACAAATGTTAAATATTGAAGGGATACAACTTAAAGAATTTTGGGGAATGGTCATTCGACAGGAGCTTAATAACTTGCCATCGCATTAAAAATGAACTCCATTTTCTTAACTATTTGTGATTTTGAACAATTAAAATTGTTGGCAATTACTGCAAATGCCAAATTTTTACCACTTTGAGTCTCAACATAACCTGAATAGGCCTTGACATTGCTTAGTGTTCCACTTTTTGCAAAAATTCGATTCGCACCTATTTGTTTTCTACATACATTTTTAAGTGTTCCCTTCTCTCCAGCAACAGATAAGGAGCCCTTGAAGTCTTCATACATACGAGTTCCATAGATGCCTTTTAGCAATTGACAGAAATGCGATGCCGAAACAGCATTTTTACGAGACAAACCACTTCCATCCTTTAAACTCAAACCAGAGAGGTTTACGTCATTCTTAATCAATTTATAAACAGCAGAAATGCCAGATTTTGTTGAGCCAAAACCAAAAAATTTATACCCCACCAAATTCAAAAGTCCTTCAGCAAATAAATTGACACTGTAAAGATTGGTTTTGTTAACAATATCAATGATACTCCTCCCCTCATAGCTAAAAATAAAACTTAACGAATCATACAAAGGATGTTCGGTTAAAAGAAATCGATTTGCAATTGCATCTCCCGAAATAACAAAACCGGTATCAAGGAGATATGACTTGAAGTCTCGAGCAAGCTGCATTTCGGGGTCAGGAATGCTCCCCTTTACACAAAAACTATCTTTATATGCAGGTAAACTTCCTCTTCCAAATCTAACATTTGAAAATGGTGAGCCATATATGTAAGAAAAATCCTTCCGAATGTTTGCGGCTTCAATACCGTGCTGAAAAAAAAGATCAGGAATTTCGGGTAAGGTTCCCAAAAATTGAACTTTCTCACCTGGCTTACCCGTATTAAAATAATACTTCAAGGTATTGTCAAAATAGTTAATTCCTGAAGCACCAACGCCGTAGTAATTCCCCATATCGGACCAATCCCAACCATCGGGAACTCCAGCATAGCCAAACTCAGATGCGTCTGCAATCAAACGTCCATTGATTCCTTGTATTCCATGAGCTTTTAAACTATCCAACCAATGATTCATAAATTCAAATTCCTCTCCTTCTTGATTAAAATATTTACTTCCTAAACTCACATCCCCCCCTCCTCTAATCCATAAATCTCCTTGAAGAATACCTATTGAATCCACAAAACCATCCATGTAAAGTCTCGTTTCGGCCTGATAATCATTCCCTAGTAGCTTTAATGCACAAGAAGTACTAAATAATTTTGCCGTTGAAGCACACATTAAAGAGGTAAACTCATTTCCCTGAGCCAGAATACTATCATTGTCTAGGTCAATGATTTGAATAGTTATTGAGGCATTTTTATTTACAGGATCAGAAATGAAATAATCCACAGA
>WTIB01000260.1 GCA_011522905.1 Crocinitomicaceae bacterium
GCACCAACTGGGACCCAGAGTCTGAGGGTTATGTTGTTAGTGCTCCAGACGGAAGCATTTTGGTTAACCAAAACAGTTCTGGTCAAGTACCTGAAAGCGTTACTGATCTTATAGTTTGTCAAAATAACACCGGGTTGAATGAATCTTCTCTCAAAGAATCCGTGCGTCTATATCCGAATCCAGCGAATGCCCTGGTAACCATTCAAGCAAGTCAATTTTGGTTGGGCGCAACAATTCAAGTTATAGATGCAATGGGGAAAGATATAATAACCGTGAAAGATTGGAATGGAGAATCCTTGGATGTATCGAATTTTCATTCAGGAATATACATTATTGAACTGAAAACATCAGAACAAACCATTCAAAAAAGACTCATTGTTGAGTAATTCCTACCTCAGATGTTTGGCAAAAAAGCCCATCATTGTCTGGTAAAATTCAATTCTGTTTTCCTCTTTAGCGAAACCATGACCCTCATCGTATTTGACCATATAAGGAACATCAATTCCCTTTTTCCGAAGACCTTCAACAATCTGATCGGCTTCATTAATGTTTACCCTTGGGTCATTTGCGCCTTGGACAACAAATAGTGGCTTTTTAATTTTATCAATGTGAAAAACGGGGGAAACCTCTTCCATAATTACTTTTTCCTCTGGAATATCCTCATCATACCATATTTCTTTGATGATCTTCATATAGGGCTGCCAATAAGCTGGAATGGATTTCATAAAAGTAAAAATATTAGATACCCCAACATAGTCCACTCCACAAGCATAAAGCTCGGGGGTTTTGGTAAGACCTCGCAAAACCGCAAAACCCCCATGACTCCCACCGTAAATAGCCACTTTTGTTGAATCAACCCAGCCTTGCTCTATAATATATTTTAAACCATCCTCCACATCATCCATTGCTTTTCTACCGACCTCTTTAAACCCACATTGCATAAATTCTTTTCCATAACCGCCTGAGATTCTAAAATTCACATGTAGTGTGGCGTACCCCCTACTCGCAAAAAGCTGAGCCTCAGGATTAAAGCCCCATGAGTCGCGAATCCCTTGAGGGCCTCCATGTGGATTTACAATAACTGGCACTTTTTCCCCTAGTTTCGTACCCTTAGGCATTGTAAAATAACCATGAATAATTTTTCCGTCTCTACTTTCAAAAGAAATGGGCATCATTACAGACATATTTGCTTCTTTGAGCTGAGGCATGAGGTCATATACTTCCTCAAATTCTTCTGATTTGGGATCATAAGAAAAGTATTTCCCATAGAGCTTATCGCTCTGAATAATGATAAGATACTTACTTTCATCATCCGTTACATCTGTGATGTAGTAATTATATCCGGGAAATTTCGTTGTAATTTTTTGATGAAGTTTTTTGAAATAATCACTAACCGGAACCACTTGTTGCTTTTCTCCCTCATAAGCAAAGAAATCAAGTTCATACCCTCTATGTCTAGAAAGTGAGAGGTTGGAAACATCATAATCCGGATGTGAAAACAGCTTCTTGATGGTTTTATCCTCCTTTAAATCATACAGGTAAATCTCAACCTTATCTGACTCCAAATTACTTACGACATAGGCCTCATTTGGATTTTTACTTGCATAATTGAATCCTGCAATTCCAAAGGTTTCTTTCCAATTGAGCTCTTTGATTTTTTTAAATTCGTTTTTTCCATTGGCATAATAAAGGTCATTTTCAACACCTCCCCTCAGCTTTACATAGGCTCTAAGGTCTCCGTTTTTATCAAAAGTATATCCGTTGATGGGGTTTTGAATGTCATTGTTTTCAAAAAGCTGCTCGAGCTCACCTGTTTCAATATTGATTTTATATGGCTCAAAAACCGCAGGGTTGTTTTTATTCATTGATATGATCATATGATCTTTATCCTCTTTCAATCCATTAAGAATATCTGCTTTTACCCCTTCAAAAGGAGTCAGGTCAATCTCATTCGAGCCATCTAAATTAACCGCAAATAAATGATAATTTTCATCTCCGCCTTTATCCATTATGTATAAAAGTCGGTTATCATTAGCCCATCCATAACCACGAATCAGTTCTTCTTTCTCTTCGATTACTCGATTTACTTTTCCTGTTTCAAGGTTTTTAACATAAACATGATTCTTCAGGTTTTCATCTTTTTCTTTGTATGACAGATAGGTGCCTTTTGGTGAAAATTGAAAAGAACTTGCTTTTGGTTTTGCGAAAAAATCTTCAACTGAGTAAGTAAAATTTCCTGTTTCAAATGCGGCTACTTTTTTTAGCTCATCTTCAGATGAAGGCAATGAATTTTTTCCTGGTAAAACATTTGTTTGTGCTTTTAAATTAGTCATGGTAAATAAGGCGATTATGAGGAATAATATTTTTTTCATTTTCAAAACTTTGGAGCAAAGATAAGGGTTTTGAAAGAGTAAATCTTGTACGGATTTGAGACATAAAAAAAGCCTCCAAAAAGGAGGCTTAAAAACAAGGAGAGACCTTGTTTTTGAAACTAAAAACGTGTCGTTAAAATTGCTTTTGTCTAAATAAAAACAGATTTCTGCTTTTATTTTTTGAAATTTGATTGTTGCTAGTTCCCTAATGACGTAATTGCATTTCAAAGGGTTGTGCGAATATATCAAATTCATTCTAGTTTTATTAATTTGCTAGCTTTGATCATATGAAAAGAATTACTTGTGTGGTATTATTAATTGGAGCTCTGGCTTGCACTGAATCGAATAA
>WTIB01000043.1 GCA_011522905.1 Crocinitomicaceae bacterium
GTATAACGATACAAATTACAGATGATAAACAAAAAAAGGCGCCGAAGCGCCTTTAAAATCTATATTCGAAAGCCTATGCCTTCGACTCTTCTTTTCTTTCTGGTTTGGGAAGAAGGACTTTTCTAGACAATTTCCACTTCTTCGATCTTGGATCTTTTCCAATTACTTTGAACTTGAGCATGTCACCTTCCTTACACACAGCACTCATTTTTGCTGTTTTTTCCCAAGCAAATTCAGATATATGTATCAATCCATCTGTTCCAGGAACAATTTCAACAAAGCAACCGAAATCTTTAACCGACTTCACAACTCCTTCATATTCTTTTTGATCTTCTACCTGAGGAGGAAATGCAATTAATTTCAATCTCCTCAATGCTTCAGCCATATCATCTCCATTGTTCGAAAGTACTTGAACACAACCTTCACCATTCTCTAATTCTTCAATGGTAATTGTTGTGTTGGTATCTTTCTGAAGCCCTTGAATGATTTTACCACCAGGTCCGATGATTCCACCAATCATTTCATTTGGAACATTAAACGCTTCTACTCTCGGTGTTTGTGGTTTAAGATCTGCATTTGGTGCAGGTAAGGTTTCTAAAATACAATCCAAAATATGTAATCTTCCCGCTTTTGCCTGCTCTAAGGCTTGAATTAATACCTCATATGGCAATCCATCAACCTTAATATCCATTTGACAAGCAGTAATACCCTTTGAGGTACCCGTTATTTTGAAGTCCATATCACCTAAATGATCTTCGTCACCTAATATATCTGACAAGACCGCGAACTTTCCATTTTCAGCAACCAATCCCATTGCAATACCTGTAACAGGTGCTTTGATTTGAATTCCACCATCCATTAACGCAAGAGTTCCCGCACAAACTGTCGCCATCGATGAAGAACCATTTGATTCCAAAATTTCTGAAACCAAACGAATGGTATATGGATTATTGTCAGGAAGAACTGGTTTCAATGCTCTCAAAGCCAAGTTACCATGTCCAATTTCTCTACGAGACGTTCCTCTAATCATTCTAGCCTCTCCAGTAGAAAATGGAGGGAAATTATAATGCAACATAAATGGTGATGTCCCTTTAAAAGTCACATCATCAATCATTTGTTCATCCATTTTACCTCCTAAAGTGAGTGTAGTTAAAGACTGAGTTTCTCCTCTTGTGAAGACAGCAGATCCATGAGCAGTTGGTAAATAATCTACCTCAGACCAGATCGGTCGAACCTCATCAAATTTACGTCCATCAAGTCGGATGTTATCATCTAACATTGTATCCCTAACAGCTTTTTTCATGGCTTCTTTGAAGTATACTGAAACATATTTTCCAATTTCTTCAAGCTCCTCTTCACTTAAGGTTTCTATAAATGCTTCTTTTACAGCACCAAATAGCTCAGCTCTTTTTTCCTTAGAAGCCAAACCTTGTCTCGCCACTTCCCTACATTTATCATAAGAAAAGTCCATAATTCTTTTTCTAACTTCTTCATTATGATCTTCATGACAATATTCTCTTTTTGGAGAAGATGACGGGATTTCTGAAGCCAAGTCCAATTGAAATTGACATTGCTTCTTAATAGCTTCATGAGCTACTTTAATGACATCAACCATTTCTGCCTCTGAGACTTCATGCATCTCTCCTTCAACCATAACAATGTTGTCCATTGTTCCAGCAATGATACAATCAATATCAGATTCCTCCATTTCACTCAGTGTAGGATTAATCACAAACTCTCCATTAATTCTTCCCACTCTAACTTCAGACATTGGCCCATTAAATGGAATATCTGATATTGCAATACATGAGGATGCCGCGAAGCCAACCAATGCATCAGGACTATTAACACCATCATAAGCAATCAATTGCATCATCAATTGCACCTCTGCATGAAAATCATCTGGGAAAAGAGGTCTTAATGCTCTATCCACAATTCTCATTACTAATATTTCTCGCTCTGA
This sequence comes from Crocinitomicaceae bacterium, assembly GCA_011522905.1. Lineage (GTDB taxonomy): Bacteria > Bacteroidota > Bacteroidia > Flavobacteriales_D > Crocinitomicaceae > UBA952. Next base: position 1,964 of record WTIB01000043.1, read on the forward strand.
AGGCCTTGCTTCTCTTCTAAAGAATCCTCCTGGTATTCTACCATCTGCGGCAAACTTTTCTTTGTAGTCCACCGTTAGCGGAAGAAAATCTACACCTTCCTTCGCCTCTTTGTTGGCTACTACTGTCGCCAAAATCATGGTATCTCCCATTCTCAATACAACTGCTCCATCAGCTTGCTTAGCCAACTTTCCAGTTTCAATGGAGATTTTTTTACCACCTACCTCGATGGTCTTTGTTATTCCTATATTCATATTTATTTATTATCAAATTATTAAAAACAAAAGGGACAGTCGATACAATCGATTGTCCCCTCTTCAATACATTTTTGAACTAAATTAACGACGCAATTTCAGCTCCTTAATTAATTCACGATATTTTTCAATATCCTTATTTTTCAGATAATCCAATAAACTTCTTCTCTTACCTACAAGCAATTGAAGAGCTCTTTGGGTTCCAAAATCTTTTCTGTTTTTTTTCAAATGCTTGGTAAGATGCTCTATTCTGTATGTAAATAATGCAATCTGGCCTTCTGTAGAACCTGTATTTGTATCAGATCCTCCATGCTTCTTGAAAATTTTCTTTTTTACTTCTTTATCTAAGTACATGCTAATATTATTGTAAATGATTGTTATGTATGTTCCATTGAACGGGTGCAAATGTATGGATACTTTTTTAATAAAACATAATTAATTGGCATTTATCTAATAATTTAAGTCATCTATTAAAAATATGAT
>WTIB01000016.1 GCA_011522905.1 Crocinitomicaceae bacterium
ATTATAAATGTTACTCCAGGAGTAAATATAGCCAGTACCTCTACTGAACCAAGCTCATGTGGAACAGCAACTGGATCAATTACTGTTACAGGTTCTGGGAGTGGAGACCTCAATTGGTCTGGAACTTCTTCGGGTTCTGCAGTAGGAATTACTCTGCCATATACCATTTCTAATTTGCCTGCAGGTTCCTATACGATTGTACTCACAGACGGAAACGGTTGCGCCTCGAACTCAATTACAGAGGCCTTAAGTGACCCTACCCCGCCGACTACACCTAATATCACGGCAAGTGGTTCCGCTGTATTTTGTGAAGGTGGACAGGTAACGCTTACCTCAAGCTACACTAATGGTAATAGCTGGTCAGAGGGATCAACAAGTGAATCTATTACTGTAAACACCTCAGGTGTCTTTACGGTAACTTACACGGACCCCTCAGGATGCTCAGCAACTTCAACTCCATTCACCGTTGTAGTAAATCCGACTCCAAGTATTCCAACCATTACGGCAAGTGGATCAACAACTTTCTGTGAAGGAGAAACTGTACTTTTAACTTCTTCACAAGGTACGGGTAATGAATGGTCTGATGGTTCTACTGGACAAAACAATCCAGTTAATTCAGCTGGTTCATATACCGTTACCTATACTGATGGAAATGGGTGTTCAGCTACTTCTGACGCAACAGTGGTAACCGTAAATCCACTACCAAATGTTGATGGAGGCCCTGACCAATCTATTTGTGAAGGAACACAGACAGTCCTTACTGGTTCAGGAGCACAATCATACACATGGGATAATGGAGTCATTGATGGTGAAGCTTTTACTCCAACATCGACCACAACCTATAATCTGACAGGAACGGACGGGAATGGGTGCTCAAATACGGACCAGGTAATAATTATCGTAAATACTCTTCCTGTGATCACAATGGCCGAGCTAGATAGCGTGTGTATTGAAGATGGTACTTTCGAACTAATCGTAGCAACTCCAACTGGAGGGATATATAGCGGTCCTGGAGTATCTAACAACGAATTAAATCCTTCGATTGCTGGATTGGGGATTCATACCATAAGCTATTCATATACTGATGCAAATGGATGTACAAACTCAGAAAGTATCGATATTGAAATCGTTGAGTGTACCAATAGCATCATTGAGTCTGGGGAGACATTTTTTGAAATATACCCTAATCCCACAAGCGGAAATGTACATATCGAATTGAACGGATCATTCACCTATGAGCTCGTGGATTCAAGAGGAAGGATGATTACTTCCGGTTCTTCAGAATCATCGGCAACGGTAAACATTTCGCATATTGAATCCGGAGTATATCTCGTGAAGCTGAAACAAAATGCGAAAACGTACATCGGAAGAATTATTAAACAATAGGAATACTCAATCACCAAGAAACCCTTCAAATGAAGGGTTTTTTTTTGCTTAACTTTAAGGTATATTTTGATTATATGAAACCCATACTCGCTATTTTTTGTGGCCTAATGACATTCATGACACAGGCTCAAACCTCTAATAATTTTTGTGACTCGATAATCATACATTCCTGCCAAACAAATGCAACAGGTGAACAAATTGAGGTAATTGTTTCAAATTATTCCACAAACATTATGAGCTACCCAGGATTTGTAATCCTATCGGAAAATGGAGATACCATTGCATTAGAAGAAGTAAATTATTTTGGAATTGGTTTAGATCAGTTGCATATCCTAAATGTGATAAATCCACCCAATTTACCAATGAATATCACACTCGAGCTTCACACTCTTTTTTACGATTCTTTGGAATGCTCTTGGAATTTGACATTAGGATTAAATGAGTTAGCTCAACCACTATTTGAGCATCTCCACATTTCACCAAACCCTGCAAAAGAATGGATAGAAATAAAGAATTTACATGATCTACATCCACTAGAAATAAAAATTTATAATGCTTTTGGAAAAGCCCTAGAATTTCATAGAGATGGGCAATTTATTGATGTTTCGAAATTTCCTAATGGAATGTATTATTTAGAATTGCGGAACGGGAAAACAACTCAGAATAGTAAGTTTCTTATTCAATGAAAATAATAAATAAGCTTTCCTTAAATTGGAATATTCTATTCATTTTGTTAGGTACTCCTTTTGCACAACTATGTGCTCAGGATTATACGAAATATGTCAATCCATTTATCGGCACAAGTAAAATGGGACATGTGTTTCCCGGTGCTACTGTTCCATTTGGAATGGTACAGCTCAGTCCACAAACGAATTTCGAGGTAATGCACCAAGAGGACGGTAGCTACAACCAAAAAACCTACGAATACTGTGCAGGATATCAATACCGAGATACTACCATCATTGGTTTTTCCCATACGAATTTCAGTGGTACAGGACACTCAGACCTCGGAGATCTATTGGTCATGCCTACGACAGGTAAACTTATTCTTGAACCAATAATGAACGAAAGTGGTGAAAAGGGCTTTTATTCTACGTTTTCGCATAATACAGAAAAGGCATCACCTGGATACTACAAGGTAAATCTTGACAGCTATAACATCGAGGCTAAGCTGACAGCTTCTGAACGCGTGGGCTTCCATCAGTATACCTTTCCAGCATCAGAAGAAGCACACATTATTCTAGATTTGGTATACAATGTTTATCATCACGACAACAAAAATGTATGGACCTTTATTCGT
>WTIB01000012.1 GCA_011522905.1 Crocinitomicaceae bacterium
CAACTAAACCTGTTTTTGGGTTAAGGCCTGTGGCTTTCATTCCGTTATCTTCAAATTCTTTAAGATATTCATTATTGAATTCATATCTATGTCTGTGGCGTTCAGAAATCTTATCTGTATTGTAAGCTTCCGACATTTTTGATTTGGGTTTCAATTGACAGTTGTAGGCACCAAGTCGCATTGTTCCCCCATAATCAGATATTTTTTTCTGTTCTTCCATCATGGAAATAACCGGGCTCGCTGTTTTTTCAGCTATTTCAGTAGAATGCGCATCTTCAATACCAAGAACATTTCGAGCAAATTCAATTACTGCACATTGCATTCCTAAACAAATCCCAAGAAAAGGGATTTCATTCACTCGGGCATATTCAACTGCTTTTATCTTTCCCGATATCCCTCTTGAACCGAATCCAGGTGCTACTAGAATACCATCAATATCTTTTAATTCGTTTTTAATTGATGATTTTGTGATTTCATCGGAGTGAATCCATTTGATATTTACTTTGGTTTCATTTGAAACCCCAGCATGAATAAAAGCCTCACTTATAGATTTGTATGAATCTTTAAGCTCAACATATTTTCCGATCAAGGCAACATTTACCTCAGATTTTGGATTCTTTAGTCTTTCAAGGAATGATTTCCATTTATTCAAATTAGGGCTAGACTTTTTAGGTAAACCTAATTTTTCCAAAACTACTTTGTCCAACTCCTCTGACTGCATTAAAATAGGGACATCATAAATGGATGAGGCATCCTTGGCTTCAATTACCGCATTCATTGAAACATTACAAAATTTGGCAATTTTCTTCCTAAGATTCAATTCCAATTCATGTTCCGTACGACAGCACAATATATCAGGTTGTATACCGAGTTCAAGTAGAGCCTTTACTGAATGCTGAGTTGGTTTGGTTTTAAGTTCGCCGGCTGCAGTGAGGTAGGGGATAAGAGTCAGGTGAATAACAATACAATCATTTTCAAACTCCCACATCATCTGACGCACAGCCTCAACATATGGAAGGGATTCGATGTCCCCAACAGTCCCACCTATTTCAGTGATAACTATGTCATATTTGTTTTCATTGGATAAAAGCTGAATTCTATGCTTGATTTCATCAGTTATATGAGGTACAACTTGAACCGTTTTACCCAAAAATTCTCCTTTTCTTTCCTTTTCAATAACGGATTGATAAATTCTTCCAGTAGTTATGTTATTAGCCTGACTTGTTGGAACATTCAAAAATCGTTCATAATGACCAAGATCTAAATCGGTTTCGGCTCCATCATCGGTTACATAACATTCTCCGTGTTCATATGGATTCAATGTACCAGGGTCAACATTAATGTACGGATCTAATTTTTGAATGGTGGTAGAATAACCTCTTGCTTGAAGAAGCTTTGCCAAAGAGGCAGATATAATACCTTTTCCCAAAGATGAAGTAACACCACCTGTTACAAAAATATACTTAACGGAATTCGACATAAATTTGACTTGCAACTATGGTGTGCAAAGTTAACAGAACATCACAAGCTAACAATAAAAAAAGCTCTTTTTTATGAATACAGCATTGAGATTGCTCTCGGCGGATAAGTTTTAATCATAGAATAGGATGGGGGAGTTCATGGATTTTAAACCGAAGAAATATTTAAAAAATAGCTTATTTGTGCTTTTTCCATGTTTGATAATCTGATACCTGTATTGGTCGATTTTGCTCAATGGTATGAAGTGGCTCACATTCTTTGAGGTGATTTTTGCAATCGCTGGGTAGCTTTTGGTAATACTCCGTTCCTTTTGTTTTCCAGTTAATTTGCTCTTCAGATAATTCTTTAACTACTTTTGCTGGATTTCCAACAGCCAATGAATTGGCAGGTATTTCTTGATTAGCTTGAACAAGGGATAGGGCACCCACAATTGTATTTTCACCAATTTTTGTATCATCCATAATTACTGAATTCATACCAATTAAACAGTTTCTACCAAGGGTTGCTCCATGAATGATCGCACCATGTCCTACATGTGCATTTTCCTCTAAATGCACTGTTGTTCCAGGGAACATGTGGATTACACAGTTTTCTTGTACGTTACATCCATCGTCAATTTGAATCAGACCCCAGTCACCACGCAAAACCGCATTTGGACCTATGTAGACGTTTTTACCAATAATTACATTTCCAATAATTACAGCACTTGAATGAATAAAGCTAGAAGGATCTACAACTGGAATAAATTCTTTAAAGGAATATACAGGCATCTTTTTTTTAACAAACATAAGGAAAGATATATAGTAATCAAATAGGGATTAAACATCCATTATCGTATATTCGTTAAAATTGCTTTCGATGAAAATGTTTATTGTTTTGAGTCTATTATTTCTATGTAATGGCGTGTTTGGACAAAAAGGTGTAGTTCACGTTGAGGCAAATACCTTTGATAATTTAATTGATATGGGTAATAATCAAATCATAGACGTTCGGACTGTTGAAGAATTTAAGGTAGGTTCTATTAGTGGATCAGTAAATATTGATTACTGGAATCCCGAATTTTTAACTTTGGTTAAAAAGAAGTTTGATAAAAATTTCCCATTACTTATATATTGTGCAGGAGGTGGGAGAAGTGCTTTAGCAGCAGATCAATTACATAAGAAAGGATTTAAACTCATTTATAATCTCGATGGTGGATATGAT
>WTIB01000017.1 GCA_011522905.1 Crocinitomicaceae bacterium
CATTTATTTTAATTGCATAATTCGGTCTAAATGGACTATTATTTGCATTTATCACATCATAAAAAATACCCAAATTTATCCTTACTTTATTATATAACTTGGAAAACCCTCCTCCAATAAACAATGTAGCTACCCATGGCTTAAATTCTTGTTGTGGACCGCCAAAATTAAATGGCGTTTTTAATAATTCAAATTCTACTCCCCCAAAAAGAGCATCCTTATACCTTGCATGAGCAAAAACACCTCCCCCATACAAACTTCCACTTGTCCTGGATCCCGTAGTTAGATTTGGATCTATAAAACTCCATGTATAATGATAACGAATTGAAGGACCAACTGCAAAATTCTTATTCAAAATTGCTGCATATTTAATTCCAAAACCCATGGTTCCTCCATTAGAACCTGCTCTAGCCGCAAAGATTTCTGTCCCTAGCTCAGAACCATCATATTCTGTTTGAGAATTAACATTCAATACTAAAAAGCAAATAAAAACGGTTAAAAATATATTTTTCATTGTTGAATAGTTTTTTACAAAGATACGATGAAATCTACTTTTGAAATAGAACGCTTATTATCTTTGTTAAAAAAGGTATGGAGAGACTTAACGGAAAAGCAACAGCAGAGGAAATTCGGTCAGAGCTCAAGGAGGCTGTATTGGTTAGAAAACAGAAAGGAGCAAAAATCCCTCACTTAGCCGCTGTTCTCGTTGGAAATGACGGGGGCTCAATGTCCTATGTGAATGCCAAAGTGAAAGCATGCGATGAAATTGGATTTGAAAGCTCGTTGATTCGATTTGAAGATACAGTGAGTGAAGAAGAACTCTTAATCAAGGTGGAAGAACTCAATCAAAATCAAGAAATTGATGGATTTATTGTTCAACTTCCATTACCAAAGCACATTAATGAAACCAAGATAACGGACCACATTAGCCCAAATAAAGATGTTGATGGATTTCATCCTATGAACTTAGGGAATATGCTTTTAAACCTACCTGGATTTTTACCAGCTACTCCAGCAGGAATAATGGAGTTACTGAAAAGAAATCAGATTGAAACTTCGGGAAAACATTGTGTTGTATTAGGTAGAAGCAATATCGTTGGAACTCCCCTAAGTATTATGCTGAGTCGCAATTCAAATCCAGGGAATTGCACAGTGACGCTTGCTCATTCACGTACACAAAACTTAAAAGAATTATGTCTTCAAGCAGATATCCTTGTTGCTGCCATAGGTAAACCTGAATTTGTAACAGCAGACATGGTAAAAGAAGGCGCTGTAGTTGTGGATGTCGGAACTACTCGTGTTGATGATGCGTCTAGAGAGAGAGGGTGGCGTCTGGTTGGAGATGTCCATTTTCAAGAAGTCGCTCCAAAAACAAGTTATATCACGCCTGTTCCGGGAGGCGTTGGTCCTATGACTATTGCCTCATTGATGATGAATACGCTAAAAGCAATGGAGCTAAATGGCAAATAAGAATATTTTCAAAGTTGATGGAGAATATATCGAGCTGATGGCACTGTTAAAGGCCGTTGGTATTGCTCAAACAGGCGGTCATGCAAAGATTATTGTTGATGAAGGAAATGTTTTAAGGAACGGTGAAGTCGAGCTTCGAAGACGGGCCAAATGCAGAAAAGGGGATGAAATTCAAGTCAATCAGGATATATTTACTTTAATGTGAAATAAACTTATTGAATATTCTACACCCTTTTTTCTAAATGTTCAGTTGCCTGGTAAATCCTCAAAACCAATAATCCGAAAGCCACACTTGAAACAATTAAAACCACATTCGTCAAACCGTCGGTCCCAAATGATAATCGTATCAGAATGGTACAAATGACAAAACCCGTATTTCGGATAAGCTGGCTATATCGCTCTGTATATTGAAATGAAAGCAATAGAATAAATACATCAGCCAAAATCAAAATGGTAAAAAATTCATTATAAAAAATGGCATTGAGCTCAAATGAGGTTATGACTGAAGCACTAAAAAACTGCGTTTGGATCCAAGAGTAAAGTGTATATGTACTTGTTATTATTAAAACAGGTAGGAGAATGAGACTCACGGCTCTTTTAGAGTTGACGAAGCGCTTAAGATTTGTTGTTAGTTTACTTGGAATGATTTTACTCCGACTTCTATTAAACAGGTATATCAAAAAAAACAAAACCAAAATACCAACTAAGTCATAAATGAGTTGAAGATTTTCTGCGGTACTGAACCAAGATGAAGCCAATTCAATATGCGGTATATCTCCGAATATACGACGAATGATAATTAGTGAAATGATTTCAAACTGTTTTGAAACAGAGGTGGTAAATGAACGGGGCAAATAATGAACTAAAAGATATATTTCGTAAATCAAAATAATTGAAAACGGCGTATAAATTGCAGAAATTGGATCAGCTAACAAGAGATTATCCATTGGTGAATGGAACAGGTCGTAATTCTTACCTAGGATGAGTAAAAGGTGAATAATGAAGCCTGCAACGGAGACGTTAATTGTAATTCTTTCAATTACATTCTTGTTGCCTTCAGAAAATACTCGAAAGAATAGTTTTTCAACCCAATCCTGCCAAGATGTAGTAGACATAACTCTCAAACGCCAGAACGTTCATAATTGTTCTAAAGAAAATTACCTTTATGTATCTTGAATTGTGTTTAATTGAATTTGATTGGAG
>WTIB01000021.1 GCA_011522905.1 Crocinitomicaceae bacterium
GTTGTTGTACCTATTTTAATTTGTTTCTTTTTTTTAATTCTATACACGCCCAGCTTATTTACTCAAGGTTCATTTAGGATTATTAAATTTTCGGAAGAATTTAGAGAAAAAGCGCCTTTTTCATTTTATTTAAAAAACGCTGATCTAACCATTAATGAAGGAGAAGATGTAGATATCGTATTAGAGTTAAAAGGAAACGAATTACCAAATAAGATTTACATAAACTCTGAGAATGGTTCTTTTTTAATGAATAAAACAGCCACAAATATTTTTGAATCAGTTATTAAAAAACCGAAAAATGGAAGTGTTTTTTATTTTTCAAGTGAAAAGTATGAAAGTAGAAAGTATACAATTCGTGTCTTAGGAAAAAGCATCCTAGGTAAATTAGATGTTGAGGTAATCTACCCTAGTTATATTGGAATTAAAAAGAAAATAATTACGAATGCAACTGACATCACTGTTCCAGAGGGAAGTTTATTATCATGGAAAGGCTTGACAAAAAACACTAAAGAGGTCAATATTAAATTGGATACAAATACGTTTTATTTTAATTCTAGAGGTTTTTCGTTTAGTAAAAAAATGACAAATTCAAGTCAATTATCTTTTGAATTAATAAACCAGCACACCAATCAAAAAGACAGTTTGGTGTATAATGTAAATATTGTAAAAGATGAGTATCCGTTAATTTCAGTGAAAGAGTTAACAGACAGCGCTAATAAATCAATAAAATATTTTAACGGTACAGTTTTAGATGATTATGGACTCAAATCTTTGAACTTTCATTATCAGATAAAATCAAACAAAGGATCGGTTAAAAATCAGATAATTAATGTAAGAAAAGTAAAAGGCACAAAAAACAGCTTTGATTTCTCTGTTGATTTCAGTAGAGAAGATATTAAGCTAAATGATGAAATAAGTTATTTTTTTAGTGTTTCTGATAACGATGAAATAAATGGAAGTAAAACAACCAAAAGCAGCGTTTTTTATTTTGTGATTCCTGATTTAAAAGAAGTAAATGAAATTAGAGATAAAGAACAAGAAAGTGTTCGGGATGAATTAAAAAATATCATGAATCGAACCAAACAATTTCAAAAAGATTTAGAACAATTAAATAAGAAAATTAAAAATAATAATAACCAGAAATGGGATAATTTGAATGAATTAAATAGCTTAAAAGAAAAACAAAATGACCTATTGAATAAGTTAAAAGAAGTACAACAAAAACTCAATGAGAGCACAAATAAAAAGAATAAATTATCAGAAATAGATAAAGAGCTTTTAGATAAACAAAATCAAATAGAAGAGTTATTAAATGAGGTAATGGATGAGGAACTCAAAAAACTCCTAGAAGAGCTTGAAGAGTTGTTAAAATTAAATGATAAAGAAGAGATAAATAAAAACATGGAAGATTTAAAAGAATCTTCAGAGGATATGAAAAATCAACTTGATAGATCATTAGAAATGTTGAAAAAACTTCAGTTAAATGAAAAAATAGATGATGTTGAGAAGGAGTTAAAAGAACTCTCAAAAAAACAAGAAGAGCTAGCTAATCAAAAAGAAAAAAATATTGATAAACAAAAGCAAATATCAAGTGATTTTGAAAAAATAAAAGAAAAATTAAAAGAGCTCAATAAATTAAATAATGAGCTTCAAAATCCAATAAATTTAGATGATACTGATAAAGAACAAGAATCAATAGATGAGGAGTTAAACAAAGCTGAAGATCAAATTGAAAATAATAAACAAAAAAAATCTTCTCAAAGTCAAAATAATGCAGCTAAACAAATGGAAGAGCTGGCAGAAAAATTGAATTCAATGCAGAATTCATCAAATCAACAACAGCAAGAAGAAGACATGGAGTCGTTGAGAAATATTCTTGAGTCATTAATCATCTTAAGTCTTGAACAGGAGTCTTTAATGGATAAGTTTATTAGGGTAAAAATTAACGATCCTGCGTTTAGAAAATATGGACGAGTTCAAAGAAGAATAAATGATGATACGAAAATAGTTAAGGATAGCCTAATGTCACTAGCAAAACGTCAACCTGTTTTAGCCACTTTTATTGACAAAGAGCTAAACTCAATAACATTTAGTCAAAATAAAGCTATAGAAGCTGTTGGAGATCGTAAACAAAAGAAGGTTAGCATGAATCAACAGCTGGTTATGACTTCGTATAATAACCTTGCTTTATTATTGAATGAAGTCTTGCAACAAATGCAATCTCAAATGCAATCTCAAATGGAAGGGGGTGGTTCCTGTAATAAGCCAGGAGGTAAAGGGCGACCAAAAGCTGGACCAAAAATGAATTCAGGAGACATGAAGGAAATGTTGAAAAATCAACTGGAACAATTAAAAAAAGGAAATAAGGATGGAGGAAAAAAACCTGGAGGTAATACTCAAAAAAAAGGCGAAAACGGACAAGGTCAATTAGGTAGTGAAGGTTTAGCGAAAATGGCTGCTGAGCAATCTGCTATACGGCAAAGATTAGAACAATTAAGGAATGAATTAAACAAAAAAGGACAAGGACAAGGAAATCAACTTAACCCTTTAATAGAAGAACTAAAAGAGCAACAAAAAAACATAATCAATAAAAATATAAATAAGGAAACAATACAAAGACAACACGATATACTCACTAGGCTTTTAGAAAGTGAAAAAGCCATTCTTGAGAG
>WTIB01000281.1 GCA_011522905.1 Crocinitomicaceae bacterium
GGAAAAATTTGATAAGGAAAATGACATCTATCGATTTATTTATTTTTTTTGAGTCAAATATTGTCCTACATTATCCTCAATCCTCTTCTGAATATTAGTGGTATCTGATTCGACAAATTCTTTTCCGGTAATTTTTTCGTAAAGTTCAATGTAGCGTTCAGAAATCGTTTGAACGAATGAATCTGGCATATTTGGCATTTCTTGTCCTTCAAGTCCTTGAAATCCATTTTCAATAAGCCATTGACGAACAAACTCTTTTGATAGCTGACGTTGAGCCAATCCTTTGGCTTGACGCTCTTCATATCCATCAGCATAAAAGTACCGTGATGAATCAGGCGTGTGGATTTCATCAATTAGGACAACTTTTCCATCCAATAAACCAAATTCGTACTTAGTATCGACCAAAATCAATCCTCTTTCTGCAGCCATTTGAGTACCTCTTTCAAATAATTTTCGAGTAATATTTTCCAGCTGAATATAAATTTCTTCTTTGACGATTCCTTGAGAAAGAATTTCTTCTCTAGATATGTCTTCGTCATGACCCTCTTCAGCCTTGGTGGCAGGAGTTATTATCGGTTCTGGAAACTTATCATTCTCCTTCATTCCTTCCGGTAGTTCCACTCCACATAGTACTCTTTTTCCTTTTTTGTACTCTCTTGCCGAATGACCAGCAAGATAACCCCTAATTACCATCTCTACGCGAATAGGATCGCAAGCATGACCAACAGCCACATTTGGATCGGGAGTAGCGATAAGCCAATTGGGAACAATGTCAGATGTAGCGTCTAAAAACATCGTTGCCACCTGATTCAGAACTTGACCTTTGAATGGGATTCCTTTAGGTAAAATATGATCAAAGGCCGAAATACGATCTGAAGCCACCATAACTAAGAGTTTATCCCCCAAATGATGGACATCGCGAACCTTTCCATGATATACCGATTCCTGACCAGAAAAATTAAAATTTGATTTCGTTAATGCATTCATGTGTTTTCCGAAATTAATTATCTACGTTCTTATCAAAAGCTGTGATGATTTTTTTAACCAATTTATTTCTGATTACATCATTCTGCCCTAGCCTTATTATTCCTATATCCTTGATATCTTTTAATGAATCTAATGCAAAAGCCAATCCTGATTTCTGTCTACTTGGAAGGTCTATTTGACTCATGTCACCAGTTATAATGAACTTTGCGGTAACTCCCATACGGGTCAAGAACATCTTCATTTGCATTTTTGTTGTGTTTTGAGCTTCGTCTAAAATCACAAATGCCTTGTCTAAAGTTCTTCCTCTCATGAAAGCAAGGGGAGCTATCTCAATCACACCATATTGTATCATTTCTGCAAGTTTCTCGGCAGGAATCATTTCCCTTAAAGCATCGTACAGTGGCATTAAATAAGGATCTAGCTTATCCTTTAAATCTCCAGGCAAAAAACCTAAGTTTTCACCTGCCTCAACTGCTGGTCGTGTTAAAACAATTCGCTTGACCTCTTTATCTTTTAAAGCCCTTACAGCAAGTGCAACTGCGGTATATGTTTTACCTGTACCAGCTGGACCAACGGCAAATACCATATCGTGATTAGAAATGGCCTTTACAAGCTTTTTTTGATTCACTGTTCTTGCTCTTATCTTTGAGCCTCCATTGCCGAATAAAATGACATCGGTGCCTTTTTCCGAGCCCACAAGTGTTTCTCCATCATCAAGCATGAGATTATCAATGTTGTTTTCTGATAGTGTATCGTATTTATTCAAGTGTCTGAGAATAAGCCCAATTTTTCTTTCAAAAACATCAATAAGGTCATTGTCACCAGTAATAGAAAGTGTATTTCCTCTTGAGGTAATTTTCAATTTCGGGTAGAATGTTTTAATGTGCTTTAAATTTGAATTATTTACACCAAAAAAATCTACCGGATTGGCATTGTCAATAAGAATTTTTCGTGCACTCTGCATTCACTTAATTTAATTGATATTGAGGCTCTAATAATTGTAAATCATTACTTTTGGTAAAATTATAAATTAATTGGCATAATGAATTCTGAATCCGCATGCAAATCATCACATTAATATCTGATACAGGAAGCCAGGATTACTATATTGCTTCAATTAAAGGGGCCTTGTTAAAGATTGATCCTGACTTCAAAATTATTGATATCTCGCATTCGATTGATGCTTTTGATGTAGCGAATACAGCCTTCCAACTTCGATGCTGTTATAAAAGTTTTCCAGATGGAACGATCCATCTGATTGGAGTAGATAGCGAACCCCTTATTGTTCCCCCAGCCTATTCTGATGAGCGAAAATTTGTACCGAGCTATCCTACCATAATGAAATTTCATAATCAATATTTTATTTCAAATGACAATGGTTTCTTTGGTGCGTTTTTAGATGAAAATAAACCACAAGAGCTATGGCGATACAATATTAACTCGGATAATTTAGAAGAAATCAAATTTCCCTTGAAGAATTGTTTTGTTAAAATAGCCGAAAAAATTCATAATGGAATAAGTCTTGACTCTTTTGCAGATTCAATAAATTCTTATAAAAAAGCATTCATACCTAAAGCTTTAATTGAAGAATATATCATACGAGGAGTTGTGATACATGTGGACTCATTTGGTAACCTAATCACGAATATTACTAGACAAGACTTT
>WTIB01000183.1 GCA_011522905.1 Crocinitomicaceae bacterium
CACCCTCTCAGGCCCCCTACCTATCGTAGCCATGGTAAGCCGTTACCTTACCATCTAGCTAATAGGACGCATGCCCATCTTATACCGCCGAAGCTTTAATTCTTCAAATGATGCCATTAAAGAATACTATGGAGGATTAATCCGAATTTCTTCGGGCTATACTCCTGTATAAGGTAGGTTGCATACGCGTTACTCACCCGTGCGCCGGTCGCCGCCAAAATAGTAAACTATCTTTGCGCTGCCCCTCGACTTGCATGTGTTAGGCCTGCCGCTAGCGTTCATCCTGAGCCAGGATCAAACTCTCCGTTGTATAATAACTTCGAATTTTAAAGCTCGTGATGTTAATTCTTATTCTTGATTTCGTTGTTTCCTTATTCCTTCAATAATTCAAAGAACTTCTCTTGTCTTACTTTATTAACCAAAACAAAATAAATTTTTACTCTTTCCCGTATCTCTCTCATACCCCTATACCTCACTCTCCAGACACAAAAAAGCCCCAACCAAATAATTACGTTTAATCATTTGCGGGGTGCAAAGATAAATACTCTTTTCGTTCTAACAAGAAAAATTTGAAAAAAAATAACCCACTTAATTTTAAGCGGGTTATTCAATTCAATTAGCACATCTATAATGTGCTATTTAATAAGTGTTTATAAATTATCTGACCACTTGAATAAGTTTTGTCAGTTGTTGGTTATTTACATCAAGTTTTACTACAAAAGCTCCGGAGTTCATATCCGAAGGAATGGCAACGTTGTAGGTATTCAATCCTAAAGATGATGTTCCAAGACTTCTCTTATAAACTACATTACCTTTCAAATCAACAACAGAGAAATGAATCTCATCTTGAATGATCGCATTTAAAGAGATATAAATTTCATCGTTCTCAGGGATAAATGATACTGTATTAAGTGTTGGAATTAGTAATTCGTTTACTGAGGAAGTAGATTGCTCTCCAATTACATGCTGAGAAAGATAAATCACATCACCGCTGTTGCCTCCATTATTATTAGCAGCATTAGAAGCTACATAGAAGGTCACATCTCCACTATTTGCAGCGGGAGCTGTCCATGACCAGTTCCAAGATGTGGTGGAAGAGCTATTACTCGCACCTGTATGGTTCGCATACTCTCTTGCATTGGCACTATTGATTTGGGTGTTCGACCCACCGGTGAAATCACCTGCCATATTGTTTGCTCCCGTTAAGGCAGTAGATTGAAAACCTTTTTTCGTAGGAGCAGAATTCATAGTGAGCATCACGGTGTATGTCTGACCTGGTAAATAGGCAGTAACTGGATTACTGCCATCCATAACAGTAAGGGTATTTTCGTTTGATCCGTCTTGAGCCGAACCGGAATGGCATGCCGTACAGTTAGACTCTCCAGGCGCACCGGTTTTTCCAGCCCCAGCGCCCCCTGCATTTGAGGGAATGTAAGCCGTTTCTAGATTGTTTTTTGAAAACTGAAACCCAAAAAATATTAGGCTCAGAAAAGTAATCATAAGAATAGATTTTGTTTTCATAGTATTCGTTTTAGTTATTAATTATTCATTTTTCCTTGACATATCCACACCTCAAATGCATTAATTAGAGAATCGTCCAAAGCCGGTCCACCAATAGGCATGAGTTGAACACCTCCATTTGCTCGCATTGCATCCAATATCACACTTGCATTATTTTCAATTTTATCATATTCATCAAAGGTATACCCTCCAGCGCCTGATCCATGGCAGCCATTACAATTTTGCTCAATCATAGGCCAAATGGTCGCTGCAAAAGAAACCTCGTCAGCACCTCCACAATTGGTAGCTTGAACTTTATCTTTTGTACATGACATTAAAAGCCCAAAAACCGATAACAAGACAATAATTATATTTCTTTTCATGACCAGCTGAATTGTCTACTTACACAAAAACCTAGTCTGAATTGACCTCGAAGCCAATTTTCGTAGGTGTAGGGGATAAATTGAGTTTCACCAAGACCTTTTGAATTGGTGAAATTAATCGTAAAGTTGTGACCGAATGTTTTCCATTCCAATGCCACGCCTAAACCATTGTAAAATTCATCTTGTCGAAAATCATTACTGTGAAAACAATGATAATACTCCATTAAAAGGAAGAACTTCTTCGACAATTTGAGTCGAAGTGCTGTACCCAAAGAAAACAATTCGTTGACATCATTTTCAGCAACATAATTGCGATGTACTAAAGTTGGCATAATCGCAACACTCAATAAATCCTCAATCTTATACGCCATATTAAGTTGAGTATAATAAGCGAACCTGTGACTCACCTCAGGAAAATGAGCAACATCACTCATATCAACGGATGCTTCCTGATAGCTAAATGTTGATCCTCCACCGATGGACATAGAAATTGGAGGCCCATCTTCTTTCTGAGTGAACACCCTGTATTTCACAAAACCATCTAGAAGTGAACGATAAGGAGCAGAGGTGCCTTTACTCCGGCCAAAGCCGAACATCAAATTATCAGTCACGCCATATTCCAAAGCAATTCGCATATCCGAAACATTGTCAAAACCAAACATCGTTTGATATCCGCCGTTGTCTCCCGCGATATCACCAAAACGATGCTCAATTCTCATTTCAAATGTTTTTTCAGGAAGTGTTTCAACAGAATGTCCTGAAAT
>WTIB01000177.1 GCA_011522905.1 Crocinitomicaceae bacterium
GAGGATGTACAGCAAGGGGGTGATGAAATATTCGAAGAAACCTGGGAGAATATTGAAATAGAACACTTAATCAAGCTTTCTGAAATAAAGGATATTGATGAATTGGATATGTATAAATTTTAAATCAAGATCATCCAAATGAAAACGAAGAGCTGGCAGCTTGAAAACTCGTACACCGAATTGCCGGTGATGTTTTATGAATTTCAGTCACCTGAACCTGCAAGAAGCCCGAAAAAAATACTTTTCAATGAGGCATTGTCGCATCAATTGGGCTTGGATTTTTTATCAGAGAATCCAAAAAATATCGATGCTTATTTATCGGGAAATAAAGAGCCCAAGAGTTCGAAAACCATAGCGCAGGCCTATGCCGGCCATCAATTTGGCCATTTTAATATGCTCGGAGACGGAAGGGCCCTTTTGCTTGGTGAACAAATTGATATACAAGGAAATCGCCTTGACATTCAGCTCAAAGGTTCAGGTCGGACCGCTTTTTCGAGGGGGGGAGATGGTAGAGCAACACTATATTCCATGCTCAGAGAATATTTGATCAGTGAAGCCATGCACGGATTGGGAATTCCAACAACTCGCAGCTTGGCGGTTGTGTCCACAGGAGAGCAAGTGTATCGGGGACCCATTCATGAGGGGGCTGTGCTCACCCGAATAGCATCAAGCCACATACGTGTCGGGACTTTTGAATATGCCCGAGCTTTTGGAAGCGAAGAAGATCTCAAATCCCTAATGGATTATACCATTCAGCGGCATTACCCTCAAATCAGAAAATCAAATAATCCAGCTCTTGAATTATTGAGGTCTGTAATGCATAAACAGATAGACTTGGTGGTGAATTGGATGCGTGTTGGGTTTATTCATGGTGTGATGAATACGGATAACATGAGTATCTGTGGTGAAACCATAGATTATGGCCCCTGTGCATTTATGAATACGTACCACCCAAAAACCGTTTACAGCTCCATTGATGCAAATGGGAGGTATGCATTTGGCAATCAATCCAATATTGCCCATTGGAATTTAGCCATGTTTGCGAACGCCTTATTGCCTATGATTTCAGACAAAGAGGATAAAGCGGTTGAACTTGCTAAAGAGGTTTTGGATGATTTTCAAAATAGATTTACAGAACAATGGTATACAATGATGTCTTTGAAACTAGGAATCAAATATGAAAAGAATCATGGAAAAGAATTGGTAGATGGTTTATTGAAGCTCATGGAAACACACAAAGCTGATTACACACAGCTATTTCTCGCTTTAGAAAGAAACCAAGCAATCGATGAGCCCATATTCGAACAAAACGACTTTAAAATCTGGATGAAAAACTGGAAGAATAAAAATCCAGACAAAAAACTAATGAAGACCAATAACCCAAGAGTGATTCCAAGAAACCATTGGGTCGAAAACGCACTTGAATCCGCAGTAGAGGGCAATATGTCGGCCTTTCAAGATTTACTCTCAAAGCTTGCTAAGCCTTATGATGACTATCCTGACGCACTACTATTCGAAAAACCTCCATCGGATTTTGAGGCTTCATACCAAACCTTTTGTGGCACATAATACATTACCAAATGAAATTGATTTTTAAACTTTTTATCCTTGTGTTTTTGAATTCTAGCTTTTCTTTTGCGCAAAGCATACAACAAAAAAAAATGGCTCAGCTCGATTTTATGGTAGGAGAATGGGTCGGAACATCCAAGACCTACACAAACGGAAAATTAACCACGGAAATTCCGGCATTCGAAAACATCTCATACGATTTGGATTCAAGTATATTGGTACTACAATTAAACAGTGAGTCCTTGCTTTTGCACACCATCATTTATTATGATGAAAAGGATAAAACCTTTTATTATTACCCGTTTTCCAAAAGAGGTGTAAGACCGGCCCCCGCAAGCTTCATAAATGGACAGCTGATTGTTCAAAGCAGTGAAACAAAACGATTTGTTTTTGGGTCAACTGATGATGGCGGTTTTCGTGAATATGGAGAGATCCTTACCAATGGGAAATGGGTCAAATATTTCCAAGACGACTTCACGAATACGCAGTAAATATTCCCATTACAAAATTTAATTTGTGTATTTTCGGTCTATTGTAGCTCTTTAGAATTCAATTGTTTATGAAAGTTACCGCTGAAAAAAACGAAAAAATCGGGAACATGATTTTCGGGGATATCTATCCTTTATATTTAAATAAATTAGAAAAAAAAGGTAGGTCAAAAGCTGAGCTTGATGAAGTCATCAAATGGCTCACAAACTACGATGAAAAGGAGTTGCAAGATATGATTGAAAATAAAGCAACTTTCAGAACATTTTTTGAAAAAGCACAAATTAACTCCAATGCCCACCTCATCAAAGGAGTCGTTTGCGGATATCGTATCGAAGATATTAACGATGAATTTAAATTGTACCGACAATGCAGGTATCTTGATAAACTTGTAGACGAATTGGCCAAGGGACGAACAATGGAAAAAATTTTAAGAAATTGAAAATTAAAGTAAGAAACATATTAGCGATAATCATTGGTTGGTTCATTGGTAGCGCTGTAAATATGGGCTTGATTGAGACTGGTCATACTTTAATTCCCATTGAAGGCCTTGACCCAAATGACATGAAGGCCTTGGCAAAAGTGATGCC
>WTIB01000206.1 GCA_011522905.1 Crocinitomicaceae bacterium
TATATAGGTTTTAAAAAACCTACAGATATTCAGTATAGGTGTATCCCCCATATATTAAATGGAGAAGACGTAATGGCGGTTGCTCCAACGGGAACTGGTAAAACGGCAGCATTTGTAATACCTATAATCAATCAATTATTAAAAAGTAAAAGAAAGGGAGCTGGAATTCGAGCCTTGATATTGGTACCAACTAGAGAGTTAGCGAAACAAATTGCTGAAGTAATTGATTTAATTGGGATTAAAACAGGCGTTTCGTGCTTAGGACTGTATGGTGGAGTTGAACAGGATAGTCAAATTACGGCTTTGGAGAAAAGATTAGATGTGCTTGTGGCCACGCCTGGTAGAATGTTTGATTTAATCTCGCAAGGTTTTATAAAGCTGGATAGAATAGAGTGTTTTGTTATCGATGAGGCGGATTTGATGCTTGATTTAGGGTTCAATAAGGATATTCAAGATGTACTCAAATTTTTACCTAAAAGAAGACAAACCTTGTTTTTTACAGCGACAGTTAATAAAAAGATCAAATCATTAGCATACGACGTTGTCCGAAATGCCATTAGAATACATGTTTCTCCCAAGAATCCAGTATCGAAGAATGTACAACATGCCGTATCATTTGTCGAAATGGATGATAAGCGATTCTTTTTGGAAAATTTACTCAAAGAATTTCAAGATGGAAAATTCATTGTTTTTGTTCGGACAAAAGTAAGAGTTGAGCGCGTAGTTGCTGCAATGAAGAGGGTAGGAGTCGCTACTGAAGCCCTTCATGGAGGGTTAGAGCAAAAGAATAGGTTTTCAATATTAGATCGATTTAGAAAAGGAGAAACAAATATCCTCATCACTACAGATGTTGCTTGCAGAGGAATTGATGTTCCTGAAATGGATTATGTGATCAATTATGATCTTCCAGATAATCCTGAAAATTATGTTCATCGCTGTGGTAGAACGGGTAGAGGAAATAAAAAAGGTCATGCCATTTCGTTTTGTGCTGAAAACGAGAAGTCATTGTTAATGGATATTGAGAATTACACGGGAAATGAAATTGAGCGGTTTGAAATAAGTCCCAGTGATTATAAAGATATCGTTTCAGATTCTGGGACTGAAGAGGACTGGCAAAGTATGATTTCAAAAAATAGTAATCCCGACTCTTGGGAATAGAAGTTTGAGCTAATTACGTTAAGGTTTTCGTTATGAATAATGTTCATGTTGTTGAAAACTCTTCCTTGGAAAACCATTAATAATTATTACATTAGTTCGACTAAAACTATAAACTGTATACTATGAATTCTATGTTCAAGTCTGGCCAAAGGCCAGCTGCTTGGCGACGTCTTTCGATTGCATTTTATTGTATTCTTTTTACACAGAGTTTGTCTGCCCAAAAGGTAATGAGCAGCTCTGGAGGCATTCAAAATCAAGATAATTATCTAATGGAATTTTCTGTTGGACAGGTTTTTCTTGAATCACCGAATCACTTGAATTATATTTCTAATGAGGGTGTGTTAAATCCTGAACCTAAAAGAATCGCATTTGAAACTCCGATTGATTTCGCTGCGTTTCCAAATCCTACAATGGGGTTTTTTGATCTCCATTTTACTAGCCCTAAGGAAATAACAAGGGTGTTGATCAAAAACAATCAGGGAATTATTCTCAAGGAATTTTCAAGTGGTTTTGAAAAATTCAAAACTGATTTGAAATTTGCTCCAGGGGTGTATTATATTACTGTCATGACCCCGAGAAATCAGAAGACTAAAACTATTATCAAACTTTAAACTATGTTGAAAATGAAAAAAATATTAACATTGGGTTTTGCCTTATTTATGACGGCATTTTTGTATGCGCAAACACCCAAAAAAATGAGCTATCAGGCCATATTGAGAAATGCCGATTATTCAATAATTTCTAATCAAGATGTTACTGTACAGGTATCTGTCCTTAAAGGAGAAGAAAATGAAGATGCCGTGTATCAAGAAATACATCATGTAAAGACAGGTCCATCTGGATTAATATCATTACAAATTGGGATGGGTAAATCTAATTCAGGAACATTTGCAAATATAGATTGGTCGAAAGGTCCTTTTTTCATAAAAACAGAAACGGATCCAAATGGAGGGGAAGACTATTTAATCTCATCTACCACCGAACTTATGAGTGTTCCATATGCGATGTATGCGGAATACGCTAAAAATGCAAAGAGTGCTTATGAATCTTGGCTTTCTATCGGGCACAAGGGGTCTGAGGCGGATTTCATAGAATACCTCCGTTCTGGTTCCTACGAAAAAGGGGGTAACAATTTACCTCCAGGATTTTGTGATAATGTGGCTGCATGCATTAGTGATATGGATTTATCAGGTCTTGATGGAAGTGATGGATTAAGTGCTTATGAGATTTGGTTGAATGATGGAAATTCAGGTAGTGAGTCAGACTTTTTGGCTTCATTGGTTGGTCCAGCGGGTGCTGATGGAGCAGATGGTGCGACAGGTCCTCAGGGTCCACAAGGTCCAGCGGGTGCTGATGGAGCAGATGGTGCGACGGGTCCTCAAGGTCCACAAGGTCCAGCGGGTGCTGATGGAGCAGATGGTGCAACAGGTCCTCAAGGTCCACAAGGTCCAGCGGGTGCTGATGGAGCAGATGGTGCAACAG
>WTIB01000277.1 GCA_011522905.1 Crocinitomicaceae bacterium
AATGGATTTTTTGGAGGTGACGAAAGTGCTGTCATTTCTACATTGTGTTTGGAGCCTGGATATGATTACTATGGTATGATTGACCCATCTGATAACCTAACCCCTTTATCAACGCAGGAAATATACGGATGGCTTTATGATCCCAGTGTTTCAGATCCATCATTTAATTCTCCTGGCAATGATATTCTGTGTCTCACTTTACAGGATACCTTATATGAAGTTCCAGTAATCCTTGCAGGTACAAATCCGACCTTTCAAGCTGTTTCAGGAAGTAATGTGTTGGCATGTAAGGAATATTTAGCAGGTGAGCCCAATGCGGCATTTAACCAGTCTGAAAGAGCAGACCAAACAGTATGGCATTATTTTACTGCCCCTCCTTCAGGTGCCGTAGAAATAAGTATCCGTGCCTATGTGGGAATGGATACCGTTCGTTATAATATTTATGAGCTGCTTAATGGGACGGATTGTTACGGAGGTCTTCAACCTGCTACATATACACAAGATGGAACTCAAAACACCCCAGTTATTACACCTGTAATTACCGGATCCGCAGGTTATGAAGGGAATCAAGAATCCTCATGCTGTATGGAACCTGGGACACTTTATGCGATTCAAATTGATGGTGGATCTCCAGGAGATGAAGGGCAATATATCATTGAGTATATTTTAGAGGTTGAGAGCGATGCTGGAGAGCCTGAGGTAACCCTAGCCAATGGAAATAACATTCAAATTACAGATTTAGATACGGCATTTATATGTTTTGGAGATGCATTCACACCGAACGTGATGCTCGATGGCATTGGTGAGTCAACGGCAAGTTTCCCTGATTGTTTGGACAGTGGATTTGTCATTCACAATTTAGAGACGCTACCATCTCCAGTTCCAAATAACGGTTTTGAGACGGCAATCATAGATTTTATTCAAGGTTCAGGTTCGTTTACAAATGATTCTGATGGCACAGGCACGAATGGAAATCCACTTTTCAATACCGTGTATTATTTATCTGCCGCCGCTGACTTACCATTAGGATGGGGACAATTTGTATGTAATACCTCAGACGCAGGTCCAGGAATGCCAGTAGTATATTTGGAGCAGCTTGATCCAGCTTATAGCTACGATAACGCTACATGTACCGTTACCTTTATAGCCAATGGCGGACTAAACGGTTTCTACGGCACTTCATATGATTTTACCATTACTGGACCCACTGGTGATGTTGTTGAAACTGGACAAATTAATCCAGGAGCAGCTTACACATATCTTGCTCCCATAGCTGGATTTTATACAGTAGATATAACTGATGGCGCATGCTCAACAAGTTTTACCTACGATGCATCAAATTGCAACAATCCTTGCGTCCCAGTCACAAATAGTATCAATGTAGAAATATGTGATGGTGAAACGATATTTTTGGAAGGAGCAGACCAATCAGAAGCAGGCACCTATACAGATTTATTTATTACATCTGCTGGATGTGATAGTACTGTGATTACTACACTTACCATCTTACCACATGAAGAAACAAACTATGAGTATACGATATGCGAAGGCAGTAGTATTCAGGTTGGAACTTCTAGCTATGATTCAGAAGGCGTTTATTCAGATACCCTTCAAAATATAAATGGCTGCGACAGTATTGTTAACTCTGTGCTATTTGTCCTTCCCGAAATCACAGCAAGTGATGAAGCTACCATTTGTATGGGAGGATCATTTGACTACAACGGAACCATATTAACTGAGGAAGGCGTGTATACAGAAACCTTCACTACCCCATCTGGATGTGACTCCACAGTTTATCTTTCGCTTTTTGTTACGGAACCACCTTATGGATATGAAGCCGCAACCATTTGCGATGATTCCATCTTTGTGTTTGGTTCGAATCAACTTACAGAATCTGGAATCTACTTTGATACCATACAGTCTGCTGATGGATGTGATTCTATTATTAGATTAGAACTATCTGTTATTGATTGTTCAGTTGATCTACAGATCAGTAATATTTTAACACCTAATGATGATGGTAAGAACGATACCTGGAAAGTAAATGACCCTCCTCAGATAATGGGTTGTAATGTGAAGATATTTAACCGATGGGGAGAGGTGGTCTTCGAAACAAGTGATTATAACAACGATTGGGGAGGAACGAAAAATGGAGAAGCATTACCTGATGGTGTTTATTTCTATTCGATTACTTGTTCAGATATCGAATACACTGGATCCATTAATTTATTAAGATTTAAAAAATAGGAAATCATGAAAAGAATCATTGCTATTTGTATTTGTTTTGTTTCACTGGTTTCATATGGCCAGCAAACGCCACAACGTAATGTCTATGGATATAACAAATACTCCATAAATCCAGCCTATGCTGGTGCTACCGCTTGTACAGAAATTAATTTTTCTCACCTCAACCAATGGGTTAAGGTAGAAGGTGCTCCATTAACGAGTTTATTTAGTGCTAATGGTCGCTTAGGAAAATCATTTGGTCTTGGTGGACAAGTTATGGTCGATCAGATTGGAATGATTCAACAAGTATCGGGTTTGGCTTCTTTATCTTATGGGTTTAGTTTCGCGGAACAACACCACATCAGAATTGGTACTTCTGTTGGTTATAATCAGTATAGAGTAGATCCC
>WTIB01000185.1:0-8681 GCA_011522905.1 Crocinitomicaceae bacterium
CTACATTCAAAGTTAAAGATGTATGTTCCTTCCTTTAAGGAGGCCATCGAGCCTTCAAAAATCCAACCATCTATTGTCTGTGTTGGAGTCAAGTCCAAGCTGATCAGTTTACCCCCTAAATCACTCAGCTGAATCTGATAATCATCACACCTTACACCTCGAATTCTCAATCTGATGTCATCAATTACAGGATTTGGTGAAACTTCGATTTCAGGTTGCGAAACAAGCTCTTTCTCACATATATTTTTACTAATTAAGCTTACAAAATCATCTGGAGCCACTACCCTAATTCCATCATCTAATAGGGAACGTACAAACAAAAGACTATCTACAGAATTTGACCAGGCATGTACAGCAACCAATGTGTAACCATCGACCGAATATGGATCTTTCACTCCATCATTTAATTTTTCTGCAAGACTTTCACAGGTTTCAAATCCTCCCCAAAGATTGTACTTTGATGAAATCACCGGTTTCAATGCATAGCAATCCATTTTACCTTTCATTTTACTGTAATCTGAATAATCATAGTAAAACAAACCGTCCACATGTTCTTGCTTCAAATAAGGATGAAAAACAGAATCATGATATCTATTTCCAAGAATATTTACAATACTCAAATCTGATTTTTCCATGTATGCATTCATTAAATCGCAAGAAGCATCAAGTGCAGGAAATAATTCAGGAAAATGATAAGTATGGCCAGAAGGTCCTGCGATAAAATAATCTTTTCCCGTTGGCTTAGATTCAGCCATATCGTATAATTTAGACATGACCGTAGGTGCTATTTCTGAAAGAGCCGGTGGAATGGTCCAACCAATATCCATTAATCCCCTGTTCTCACTTCCAAACCAACGACTATCCTCCGCAAATAAATTCAGCATCCACTGGATATTGTCTCCGTCAGACATTAAAAAACAAACGGTATGTGTATTTTCCTCAGTTTGTGCCTCAGTTGATGATACAAGCTGGGTTGTTTCTGCATTAAAATTGGTTAATGTGGAGATATTAAATCCCCAATCAGCGGGGTGAACCCCAATGGAATATTGTGAGGCTTTTGCAATGGTTTGATATTCATCATCTCCCCATCCATTTAAAATGGAATTTGATGCCATTCTTGAGAAAGCATTTTCTGTCGTACTGCTGTGGATGTCATCATAAAAATGCAGTGCATTGGAGAGTATCGAATAGTCTCCTAAAAACAGAGACTTGTCTTCTCTCTGGTAGGTGATTATTTGATCACTCAGCTGATCTGAATAATGATCCAGCACCCATTGCTCATCTCGTTCTCGTACATCCAAAATTTGGGTATACCCTTTTGATTCGACAAGCTCCTGTAAATTAGGCGTTACTGCTATGGCGTTTAAAGGGCCACACAAGGAGTTCGCAACATTGCTCGAATTGTCATCTAAATTGCATAAAATGTATCCTTCCACACTTTCAGGAGTTAAGGACAAAATTTCATCGATATATCCATCCATTGAATTTGAAACATATACCCCATAATTGTCCTGTATATCTTGAATCCAAATGGAGCTTCCACTTCCTTTATCTCTGTATAATGCGGGCTTGGTCTTCGCACACAAACCCTGAATACTCTGAATCAACAAAAGTTCTTCATGAGAAAACGAATCGTCACTGATCACATAAAGGGTATCCGGTTGAGAGGATGCGGGGTACGGACTACCCTCTACCCTATGGATTTGATTTTGAGCAGTAGCGTAAAATCCAAAAAGTGATAAAACAATGAAGGTTAGTAGATATTTCATTTTAGCTGGCATGGACATAAAATTAAGCTTACTTCTAGAATATTACATCCATTTGCTTAAAATAATTCTTGTAGGATTTGTTTATACATTGCTCATTGTCAATAATAATAGCATTATCTGCAATTGTTCCGGCACAAATTGCCGCCATAGCGATACGATGATCGTCATAAGTATTTACATTTCCACCATTTACCCTTCCTCTACCATTGATATGTAATTCATTTGCCATTGACTTATAATTTACTTTGAAAACATCGAGCATGTTACATATACTATGTAATCTATTACTTTCTTTATTTACAAGTCGATTCGTTCCCTTTAATTTAGAAACTCCGTTTGCTCCACAAGCCAAAACAGCCAAAACAGGAAACAAATCTGGTGCATCTGTTAAGTCCATTTGAAATGGTTTTTTCAATGCGCTCGAAACTTTGATTTTACTTGATTTTTCTATTTCTACTTTTGCTCCAAATTTTTTGAGAACATCCAGTATTATTTTATCCGCTTGGGTGGATAAAGTACTCAGTCCTGAGATCACAATTTCTCCATTCAAAGCTGCTCCAACCATATGAAAGGCCATATTGCTCCAATCCCCTTCGAGAATCACATTCTCTATTTTTAGGAATTGTCCTCCTGGTATCAGATATGTTGAGTCATTTACCCGATTGACCTTGCCATTAAATTGTTCAATGGTTTTTATCGTTAAATCAATATATGGCCGGCTGGTCATGTTTTTGATTCGAATCTCGGAATCTATTTGTGATGTTAAGCTACGCATCATAATCCCAGAAATAAACTGAGAGCCCTCCGAGCCATCAATTTCAATAATCGATGGGAAAGATTCACTTTTTGAGATTTTCAGAGGAAGTTTATTGTTATCCGCATTTACTTCAAAACCTATATTTTTTAATGACTCAATCAAGCCTTTATGGTCTCTATTCAAAATTGTTTTCTCTCCCTCAATAACATAGGAATCTGTTAAAGCAGAAAGAACCGTTGAAAGTGTTCTTAATGCAAAGCCTGATTCACCGATATTGAAATTAGATTCAGGATGGACTAAAAGTGAATTAGGAGCTATGAATTGAATCCCATCTGGCTCTTGTATATATGTAAATCCTAATTGCTCACAAACCTTTAATACATGTTGTACATCAGTCCCAATTTCTTCAATGATGAAATTTTTGATGAATAAAGACGATCTTGATATCAATGCCAAAATTAAAATCCGTTGGGCATGACTTTTAGATCCACAAGAGGAAATAGAACCATGATACTTATATGGACTAATCTTCTTCATCAGGTTTTAGGAATATTTTTGATTGCTTAACAATAGACTCTTGATGAATCAGCTTAAAAAGCTGTGAAGCAAATTCTTCGGAAAGCTCAACATCCAATGCATTTTGAACATTTTCCTTAAAGGCTTTTTCCCATATAGATTTTTGAAAAATTACCATATTCAATTCCTTTTTGTAGGAGCCGATTTGCTCAGAAATATCCATTCTTTTCTTTAAAAGTGCGATAATATCACTATCTATTTCACTCAAATTCATACGAAAATCTCGAAGCTGTTCATCCATGAATTCTTTTCGACTCCTCAACTTTAATGAAGACAATAATTCAAATAGTTCATCTGGTGTCAGCTGCTGCTTTTTGTCTGTAAGTGCTTGATTCGGATTACAATGGGTTTCAATCATGAGACCATCATAATCGAGATCCATTGCTTTCTGGGATATATTGTGAATTAAATGTCGCCGACCAGATATATGTGAAGGATCACACAACAAAGGAATATTTGGTAATTCTTTTTTTAAATCCAATGCTATTTGCCAATTTGGATTATTCCGATACAAATTCTTTTCGTAAACAGAGAATCCACGGTGAATAGCAGAAAGGTCCTCAATACCGCCATTCATCATTCGCTCAAGGGCTCCGATCCATAATTTTAAATCTGGATTGGTTGGGTTCTTAATCATTACTGGGATTTTAACCCCTTTCAAAGCTTCAGATATTTCTTGAACAGTAAAAGGATTGGCTGTTGATCTCGCGCCAATCCACACCATATCAAACCCTTTTTTCAATACGGCTTCTACATGCTCAGGGCTCGCAACCTCGGTACAAATTTTTAGCTTGAATTTTTCTTTTACCTCGGTCATCCAATTTAAACCCTCATGTCCTATGCCCTCGAATGCTCCAGGTCGAGTCCTGGGCTTCCATATACCCGCTCGAAAAAAATCAATTTTGTCAGACGACAATTGTGACGCCGTATTTAGAATCTGCTCCCTAGTTTCAGCACTACACGGCCCAGCAATTATTTTGGGTTTAACTACCATTAGCTATAAAACAAAACTGAGCATTTATAGTTTAGCCATTTTATTTGGCATAATTTACCGCTCTTTTCTCTCGTATAACTGTTATACGAACCTGTCCAGGGTAGGTCATTTCTGTTTGGATCTTTTCTGATATTTGAAATGACAATTCTTCAGCTTTATTATCCGAAACCTTATCAGCTTCAACCATAACCCTCAATTCACGTCCAGCTTGAATAGCATAAGCACTTGCAACACCATCAAAAGACATTGCCAAGCCTTCAAGATCTTTGATTCTTTTTACATAGGCTTCTACTATCTCTCTTCTTGCACCCGGTCGGGCACCAGAGACAGCGTCACATACCTGAACAATTGGTGATATAAGGGTAGTCATTTCAATTTCATCATGATGGGCTCCAATAGCATTCAAGACATCGGGTTTTTCGCCAAATTTTTCGGCCATTTTCATACCCAAAATAGCATGAGGAAGTTCTGGTTCCTCATCAGGTACTTTACCAATATCATGAAGAAGGCCTGCTCTCTTGGCAATTTTTGGATTCAATCCCAATTCAGAAGCCATTGTTGCACACAAATTAGCTACCTCTCTGGAGTGCTGTAAAAGATTTTGACCATAGGAAGAACGGTATTTCATTCTTCCGACCATTTTCATGAGCTGAGGATGTAGTCCATGAATTTGAAGATCAATACAAGTTCTCTTTCCTGTCTCGGCGATTTCTTCATCAAGCTGTTTTTTTGTTTTGGCAACAATTTCTTCAATTCGAGCTGGGTGAATTCTTCCATCAGTTACCAGTTGATGCAACGATAATCTTGCAATCTCCCTTCGTACTGGATCAAAGCATGAAAGCATAATGGCCTCAGGAGTATCATCAACAATGATTTCGACTCCAGTAGCTGCTTCTAATGCTCTGATGTTTCTTCCTTCCCTTCCTATAATTCTTCCTTTTACCTCATCGGAGTCAATATTAAAAACAGAAACTGAATTTTCAATAGCTTGCTCAGTGGCCACTCTTTGAATACACTGAATTACAATTTTACGTGCTTCCTTATTTCCATTGAGCTTTGCTTCTTCAGTAATCTCCTTAATTTCTGCCATTGCCGCTGTACGTGCTTCGTCTTTTAATGCCTCCATTAAGTTTTTCTTGGCTTCCTCAGCTGACATTCCGCTGATTTTTGACAATTCACTAACCCTTCTTTCCTGGGTTTTATCTAGTTCTTTCATACGGATTTCCAAGCCTTTATACTTGGCCTCGTAGTCTGCACTTGTTTTTTCTAATTGCCTTTCCTTTTTGGTAAGTTCTGAAAGCCGGTTGTCAAGCTTATTTTCTTTTGCTTTAGCTCGGTCCTCAGAAGATTGAATCCTGCGATCGCGTTCCTTAATTTTAGATTCGTGTTCCTCTTTGAGCTTTAAAAATCTTTCCTTTGCCTGCAAGATTTTTTCCTTCTTGATATTCTCCGCATCAATCTCCGCATCTTTTAAAACTTTTAAGGTTTTACTTTTTAATATCGCTTTTTGAACAATTATTGCACCTGTTAAACCAGAAACCAATCCAACAAGTAATAATAGAATTTCCATAACTACATACAATTATTATCATTAATAAATGTACCCCAATGCAAATAGACTTGAATATTTATATATCCAATTTGTTAGATAAATCAGCGAGTGCTTTTTCTATACCTTCTAGCTCTCGAGAAGAAGATGAAGTTTCGTTCCCTTTGTTTGAATCACTTTTCATAACGAGCTGTAAAGCTGTCATGGCTATCAGGTCTTGTGGATCTTTGACAGCATAACTCTTTTTCAATTTCTCTATAGAATGATTAATATCTGAGACTGCAGACAATACAGCATCCTTTTCCTTCTCGCTTATATTTAAAGGATAGGTTCTTCCCGCAATGGTTACTTTCAAGGAAATTTTCCCCATATTACTGTTTTAATTGGTCTATGCAGTTTTCAATTTCTCTAACAATTTGATCTATCTGCTGATTCCTCTTTTTCGACTCGTCAGCTGAAGCATCAGTAGCACTTTTTAAAGTTGATTGTGACTTTTCCAATTGAGCAATTTGTGCTCTATAATCTTCAAGTTGTTCATTACTCTGCGTAAGTTTCATTTGCAATTCTTCATTACTTACTCTTAAATTTTCATTTTCATTTTTAAGTGCTGTCAATTCTTTGATTAGCCGTTCGGCTTTTTCAGAAATTGAATTTATATGAAGATGAATATTTTGATTCATTACAGTCAACTTTCTAACAAAGTTAATATTGTGTGGATAAAGATTAAAGAATTTATAAACTATTTTTTGAAAATCCCTTCAAGCTATGTAAACCTATACAGTTAACCAGCTTTAAATTCTTTTAGATAGATAGGTTTGATATAAGCCAAGTCACTGAATACTTTATTTCGATACTTGTGTATAGCCTCCTCAACCTGACCAGAAGCACTCAATTTGAGCTCTGAATCAAAAGTCAAATTTCTGTTTGCCCATAAACTTTTTAGCTTCAACGCCCCATCTCCGAAATAAACAAAGGGATCAAAATCAACAAATGTATTTTCATCAATAACTGTTGCTTGGGCATCTGACAAACATGAGCGATTACTTGACAAGATTTTGGAATACACCTCCAATCTTCTTGCATCAATACAAGCACACAATACCGAATTTGGATATTTATATTTAGCTAAACTTAAAAGGCTATCCAAAGTGCCAACTGTTATTAGCGGGATTTCTAAGCCAAAGCACAATCCTTTGGCTACGGACAAACCGATTCGAAGGCCCGTATATGACCCAGGACCTATTGACACGGAAATGGCATCAAGATCATTTAAAGATTTCCTACAATTCAGCATTAAGTCCTCAATGAACAAAGTTAGATACTCTCCATGTACATATTCTGATGGATGTTTTTCTATGACATCCAAACATTTTCCTCCGTCAGATAGAGCAACTGAACATATTTTTGTGGCTGTTTCGATATGTAAAATAAGTTCACTCAGGAATCTCAAATTTAAATCCTACACCATGTAAATTGGAAATGATAATACGAGAATCGTCTTTGAAATACTTTCTCAGTTTTGTTATGAAAACATCAAGACTACGCCCAACAAAATAATCGTCCTGCCCCCATACGGCTTTGAGAATAATTTCCCTAGTAATTACCTGATTTTTATACTTATAGAGCAAATTCAAAATTTGAGCCTCCTTCTTGGTGAGCACCTTTTTAAAGTCATTTAGGTATAAACTTTGGTTTTCGACATTATATTGATAGGAGCCAATCATTATTTCTTTAGGCGGCTTCTCTTGCTCCTCTAACTTTACCCTCTTTAATAAAGCCTTTACCCTTAGCTGAAGCTCTTCCACACTAAATGGCTTTGTTAGGTAGTCATCTCCTCCTGATTCAAATCCTTTTATTTTATCCTCAGTCATGGATTTTGCCGTTAAAAACAAAATAGGAACTTCGGTATTTACCTTTCGAATATCTTTAGCCACCGAAAACCCGTCCAACTTGGGGAGCATTACGTCCAAAATACACAAATGGTAATTTTCGGAATTAAATTCAACTAAGCCCTCTGCCCCGTCATCAGCAATAGTAACCTCATATCCATTTGATTGAAGATGATCAGAAATAACCAATCCCAAATTGACATCATCTTCAACCAACAAAACTTTGATTTTCATAGACCTAAATTACAAAAAAAGAGCCCAAAAAAGATGAGCTCTTCTACTAAATTAACCTAACCTACCGTATTTTAAATTTAGAAAATTTATTGTCTCATATACAACCAACGAATCCTATTTTATACACATGTTATTCACAATTATTTATGTGCCAATATGCCCGTAAATGAACGTAAGTATTTATATTTGAGCTTATGTCAAAAAACAAAATTTTGATTGTCGATG
Organism: Crocinitomicaceae bacterium; assembly: GCA_011522905.1. Classification (GTDB taxonomy): domain Bacteria; phylum Bacteroidota; class Bacteroidia; order Flavobacteriales_D; family Crocinitomicaceae; genus UBA952. The sequence goes on from WTIB01000185.1 coordinate 7,994, forward strand.
ACGATGATGACATTCGACATCTTTTAAAATACAACCTCGAAAAGAGTGGTTTCATAACCAATGTAGCCGCAAATGGTTTGGAATGTCTGGAAATGGTTAAAAGCTACAATCCTGATTTAATTTTATTGGATGTAATGATGCCTGGAATGGATGGAATCGAAGTTTGTGAAAGAATTAAATCAGATCCACAGAATAAAAATATCTTCATTTGCTTCTTAACGGCAAGAAGTGAGGACTACAGTCAAATTGCTGGCCTTGAGGCTGGAGGTGACGATTATGTTTCAAAACCCATAAAACCGAAAGTTTTAGTGAGTCGCATTAATGCCATACTCAGGAGGAAAAGTAATGAGGAACCCAAAGAAGTAAAAAACGGTATTCAAATTAATTACGAGAAATATGTAGTGCTCAAAAATGGAGAAGAAGTCCAACTTCCCAAAAAAGAATTTGAACTTTTATCTTTACTTCACTCTAAGCCAAATTTTGTTTTCAGAAGAGAACAAATCTTAAATCATGTTTGGGGAACGGATATCGTAGTTGGGGACCGAACTATTGACGTTCATATAAGAAAATTACGCGAGAAACTAGGTGACCATCATATCGTAACCGTAAAAGGAATAGGATATAAATACATCACATAAAAAAAAGCACCGTTTTACTGGTGCTTTTTGTTCAGATAAGAGTTAAAATA